>DAIOUO010000015.1:0-22660 GCA_036759485.1 Geminicoccaceae bacterium
GGTGCGGAGGATCTGGCCGAGAAGATCCAGGCCGGCCAGATCGACTTCGAGCGCTGCATCGCCACCCCGGACATGATGCCGCTCGTCGGTCGGCTCGGCCGCATCCTGGGTCCGCGCGGGCTCATGCCGAACCCCAAGCTCGGCACGGTGACCGCCAATGTCCGGGAGGCGGTGGAGGCGGCCAAGGGCGGCCAGATCCAGTTCCGGGTCGAGAAGGCGGGGATCGTGCACGCCGGTGTGGGCAAGGCGAGCTTTCCGGAGGAGAAGCTCGTGGCCAACGTCAAGGCGCTCGTCGACGCGGTCAACCGGGCCAAGCCGTCGGGTGCCAAGGGCACCTACCTCAAGCGGGCGCATCTCTCCTCGACGATGGGGCCGGGTATCCGGCTCGAGATCGCGAGCCTCGTGAGCTGAGAGCGCGGCCGCTCGAAGGGGCTTGCGCTTCGATGGCGAGGCTGTATGGTGGCGGCCCTCGGGTGCAGAGACCGAGGGGGTCGGCCGCGGGTGCCGAGGAGCGCCGGCGGCGGCCGTTCTGCGCCCTGCGCCGGGCACGACCTGCGGTAGCCCGGGGCGGTCGGGCGGCTCGCACGACGGGATCCGGGTGAGGGGCGGAGGCGAGGGTGCTGCGCGCCGAGAAATCTCAGGTCGTCGACCGGCTGCACGCGACACTGGCGGGCGCCGAGGTGGTCGTCGTGACCCACTACAAGGGGCTCACGGTGGCCGAGCTCGGCGAGCTCAGGGGCCAGCTGCGGGCGGTCGGCGGGACGCTCAAGGTGACCAAGAACCGGCTCGCGAAGCGGGCGCTCGACGGCACGCCGTTCACCGGTGTGAGCGACATGCTCAAGGGGCCGACCGCCATCGCGGTCGCCCGCGAGCCGGTGGCGGTGCCGAAGGCGCTGGTCGAGTTCGCCCGCAAGAACGAGAAGCTCGTGATCGTCGGCGGCGGGCTCAAGGGCGCGGTGCTCGATGCGGCCGCCGTCAAGGCGCTCGCCGAGCTGCCGTCGCTCGATGTGCTGCGAGCCCGGCTCGTGGGCCTGCTGCAGGCGCCGGCGTCGCGGCTCGTGGCGCTCCTGCAGGCGCCGGGCGGGCAACTCGCGCGGGTGCTCAAGGCCCATTCGGAGAAGCAGGCGGCCTGAGGCCGGGCCGGGCGGGAATTCGGGCGCCGGGCGGCCGACCGGCGCGGCAGCGGGGTTCGTGCGGGAGAGGGTGTGATGGCGAATCTTGAGCAGCTCGTCGAGGATCTGTCGAAGCTGACCGTGCTCGAGGCGGCGCAGCTCTCGAAGATGCTCGAGGAGAAGTGGGGCGTTTCGGCGGCCGCGCCGGTGGCGGTGGCGGCCGTCGCGGGTGCGGCTGCGCCGGCCGCCGCGGCCCCGGTCGAGGAGAAGACCGAGTTCGACGTCATCCTCGCCTCGGCCGGTGCCAACAAGATCAACGTGATCAAGGAGGTGCGGGCGATCACCGGGCTCGGTCTCAAGGAGGCCAAGGACCTGGTCGAGGCCGCACCGAAGCCGGTCAAGGAGGGCGTCTCCAAGGAGGAGGCGGCCAAGATCAAGGCCCAGCTCGAGGCCGCCGGCGCGACCGTCGAGGTCAAGTAAGGCGGCGCTTGCGCCGCGTTCCGCCCCGGCGGGGCGGCCTCCCGGTCGAAGGGGACCGCGGGGCTGGCCCGCCCGGGGACCGTCACGGGAATTCTGGGCGGACGGTGGTCCGGCCGTGGAACAGCGGTTCCACGGCCCGTCCGCGTTGAGCGCCCCGCCGGGCGGGCGAGCCGGCGGGGTCTCTTCTGGCAAGAACGAGGGCGAGCGATGGGCGAGCAGCCGAGGGCGCGCAAGCGCATCCGCAAGAACTTCGGGCGCATCCCCGAGGTCACGGAGATGCCGAACCTCATCGAGGTTCAGCGCCAGTCCTACGAGGCCTTCCTGCAACGGCACCTGGCGCCCAACGAGCGCAAGCTCGCCGGGCTCGAGGAGGTGTTCCGCTCGGTCTTCCCGATCAAGGACTTCGCCGACCGGGCCGCGCTCGACTTCGTCAAGTACGAGCTCGAGGAGCCGAAGTACGACGTCGAAGAGTGCCACCAGCGCGGTATGACCTACGCCGCGCCGCTTCGGGTCACGCTCCGGCTCATCGTCTGGGACGTCGACGAGGAGACCGGCTCGCGCAGTGTGCGCGACATCAAGGAGCAGGACGTCTACATGGGCGACCTGCCGCTCATGACGGAGAACGGTACCTTCGTCGTGAACGGCACCGAGCGGGTCATCGTGAGCCAGATGCACCGCTCGCCCGGCGTGTTCTTCGACCACGACCGCGGCAAGACGCACAGCTCCGGCAAGTTCCTCTACTCGGCCCGGATCATCCCCTATCGCGGCAGCTGGCTCGACTTCGAGTTCGACGCCAAGGACCTCGTCTACGTGCGCATCGACCGGCGCCGCAAGCTGCCGGTGACGACCCTCTTGATGGCGCTCGGGCTCGATGCCGAGGCGATCCTGCACACCTTCTACGGCGAGGTTACCTATCGCCGCTCCGGCCAGGGCTGGCAGCTGCCCTTCCGGCCCGAGCGGCTCAAGGGCCAGAAGCTGACCGCCGACCTCATCGACGGCCGGACCGGCGAGACGCTCGCCGAGGCGGGCACGAAGATGACCCCGCGTATCGTCCAGCGGCTGCAGGAGCGCGGGGTCGAGACGGTCTACGTGTCGAGCGAGGAGCTCGTCGGCCGCTTCGTCGCCCGCGACGTGATCGACGAGCGGACCGGCCTCGTCCACGTCGAGGCGGGCGACGAGCTCACCGCCGAGAGCCTGCGCAAGCTGGTCGAGGCGGGGATCGAGGAGATCCCGGTCCTCGACATCGACCATCTCTCGATCGGGCCCTACATCCGCAACACGCTGGTCCTCGACCGCTGCCAGAGCCGCGAGGACGCGCTCCTCGACATCTACCGCGTGCTGCGGCCGGGCGAGCCGCCGACCATGGAGACCGCGGAGGCGCTCTTCAACGGTCTGTTCTTCGACATCGAGCGCTACGACCTGTCGCCGGTCGGCCGCGTCAAGATGAACATGCGGCTCGGTCTCGAGACCGACGACAGCGTGCGCACGCTGCGGACCGAGGACATCCTCGCCGTCGTCAAGATGCTCGTCGAGATCAAGGACGGCCGCGGCGAGATCGACGACATCGACCATCTCGGCAACCGCCGGGTCCGCTCGGTCGGCGAGCTCATGGAGAACCAGTTCCGCCTCGGGCTCCTGCGCATGGAGCGGGCGGTCCGCGAACGGATGAGCTCGGTCGAGATCGACGCCGCCATGCCGCACGACCTCATCAACGCCAAGCCGGTGGCGGCGGCGGTGCGCGAGTTCTTCGGGAGTTCCCAGCTCAGCCAGTTCATGGACCAGACCAACCCGCTCTCGGAGATCACCCACAAGCGGCGCCTCTCGGCCCTCGGCCCGGGCGGTCTCACCCGCGAGCGGGCCGGCTTCGAGGTGCGCGACGTGCACCCGACGCATTACGGCCGGATCTGCCCGATCGAGACCCCGGAAGGCCCGAACATCGGCCTGATCAACTCGCTCGCGACCTACGCGCAGGTGAACAAGTACGGCTTCATCGAGACGCCGTACCGCATGGTGAAGGACGGCAAGGTGCTGCCCGGCGCGCCGCGCTACCTCTCGGCGATGGAGGAGGAGAAGCTCGTCGTCGCCCAGGCCGACGTGCCGATCGGCCCTGACGGGCAGATCCTCGGCGAGCTTGTCTCGGTCCGGAAGGGCGGCGACTACGCGATGGTGCCGCCCGATCAGGTGACCGCGATCGACGTCAGCCCCAAGCAGCTCGTCTCGGTCGCGGCCGCGCTGATCCCGTTCCTCGAGAACGACGACGCCAACCGCGCGCTGATGGGCTCGAACATGCAGCGCCAGGCGGTGCCGCTGATCGAGGCCGAGGCGCCGCTGGTCGGCACCGGGATGGAGGCGCCGGTGGCGCGTGACTCCGGGGCCGCGATCATGGCGCGGCGCCCCGGCGTGGTCGATCAGATCGACGGTGCCCGCATCGTCGTGCGCGCCACGCGCGAGGACGGCACGACCGAGGGCGTGGACATCTACCGGCTGCGCAAGTTCCAGCGCTCGAACCAGTCCACCTCGATCAACCAGCGCCCGCTGGTGCGCGTGGGCGATGCGGTGCAGGCGGGCGACATCATCGCCGACGGGCCGTCCACCCAGCTCGGCGAACTGGCACTTGGCCGGAACGTTCTCGTCGCGTTCATGCCCTGGAACGGCTACAACTTCGAGGACTCGATCCTGATCTCCGAGCGGATCGTGCGCGACGACGTCTTCACCTCGATCCACATCGAGGAGTTCGAGGTGATGGCGCGCGACACCAAACTCGGCCCGGAGAGCATCACCCGCGACATCCCGAACGTGTCGGAGGAGGCGCTCCGGAACCTCGACGAGGCCGGCATCGTCTACATCGGCGCCGAGGTGAAGGCGGGCGACATCCTCGTGGGCAAGGTCACGCCCAAGGGCGAGACGCCGATGACCCCCGAGGAGAAGCTGTTGCGGGCGATCTTCGGCGAGAAGGCGGCCGACGTCCGCGACACCTCCTTGAAGGTGCCGCCCGGCGTCCAGGGCACGGTGGTCGAGGTCCGAGTCTTCAACCGGCGCGGCGTCGACAAGGACGAGCGGGCGATCGCGATCGAGCGGGCCGAGATCGAGCGCCTCGCCAAGGACCGCGACGACGAGCGGGCCATCCTCGAGCGCAACGTCTACGGCCGGCTCAAGGAGATCCTGGTCGGCCGCAAGGCCACCTCGGGAACCCGCGGGATCCGCGCCGGGACGGTGATCACGGCCGAACTCCTCGACGCCCAGGCCAAGCGGAGCTGGTGGGAGATCGGCATCGAGGACGCCGATCTCATGACCGAGATCCAGGGCCTCAAGCGGCAGCTCGACGACGGCCTCAAGGCTCTCGAGGACCGTTTCCAGAACAAGGTCGAGAAGCTGCAGCGCGGCGACGAGTTGCCGCCCGGCGTGCTCAAGATGGTCAAGGTCTTCGTCGCGGTGAAGCGCAAGCTGCAGCCGGGCGACAAGATGGCCGGCCGGCACGGCAACAAGGGCGTGATCTCGCGCATCGCGGCGATCGAGGACATGCCCTACCTCGAGGACGGCACGCCGGTCGATCTGGTCCTCAATCCCCTGGGCGTGCCCTCGCGGATGAACGTGGGCCAGATCCTCGAGACGCATCTGGGTTGGGCCTGCGCCAATCTCGGCAAGCAGATCGGCCAGCTGGTCGACCGGCTGGCCGATCTCCGGGCCAAGGCCGAGGCGGGCGGCGACGGTGCGCTCGACGGCGCCCGGCGCGAGCTCGAGGCCAAGCTCGGGCGGATCTTCGGGGGGGAGGTGGAGCAGGAGGTCCGGACCTACGCGGTCGACGAGCTCCTGGAGCTCGGCGAGAACCTGCGGGTGGGCGTGCCGATCGCCACCCCGGTGTTCGACGGCGCGCACGAAGCGGACATCGTCCGCTTGCTCGAGGAAGCGGGCTGCGACCCCTCGGGCCAGGTCACGCTCTACGACGGGCGGACGGGCGAGCCCTTCGAGCGGCCGGTGACGGTCGGCTACATCTACATGCTGAAGCTCGGCCACCTGGTCGACGACAAGATCCACGCTCGCTCGGTCGGGCCCTACAGTCTCGTCACCCAACAGCCGCTCGGCGGCAAGGCGCAGTTCGGTGGTCAGCGCTTCGGCGAGATGGAGTGCTGGGCGCTGCAGGCCTACGGCGCCGCCTACACGCTGCAGGAGATGTTGACGGTGAAATCCGACGACGTGTCGGGTCGTACCAAGATCTACGAGGCGATCGTGCGCGGCGAGGACACGTTCGAGGCCGGGATCCCGGAGAGCTTCAACGTCCTGGTCAAGGAGCTGCAGGCCTTGGCGCTCAACGTCGAGCTGCAGCAGGAGATGACCGGCGAGTGAGCGGACGGTTTCTCGGTCGGCGGGCGGAACGGAAGCGAGCGGGCGGACAGCGATGAACGATCTCATGTACCTCTTCGGGCAGCCGGTCGGCACCCAGAGGTTCGACCAGATTCGGATCAGCATCGCCAGCCCGGACCAGATCCGGGAATGGTCCTACGGCGAGGTCAAGAAGCCGGAGACCATCAACTACCGGACCTTCAAGCCGGAACGGGACGGGCTGTTCTGCGCCAAGATTTTCGGCCCGATCAAGGATTACGAGTGCTTGTGCGGCAAGTACAAGCGCATGAAATACAAGGGCATCGTCTGCGAAAAGTGCGGCGTCGAGGTCATCCAGTCGAAGGTCCGCCGCGAGCGGATGGGCCACATCGAGCTCGCGGCACCGGTCGCCCACATCTGGTTCCTCAAGTCGGTGCCGTCGCGCATCGGCGTCCTGCTCGACATGACGCTGCGCGACCTCGAGCGGGTCCTCTATTTCGAGAACTGGGTGGTGATCGAGCCGGGCCTGACGCCGCTCAAGCAGCACGAGTTGCTGAGCGAGGAGCAGGTCCAACGCTATCGCGACGAGTTCGGCGAGGACTCCTTCACCGTCGGCATCGGCGCCGAGGCCGTGCGCGAGATGCTCAAGCGGCTCGATCTCGCCCGCGAGCGCGAGCAGATGCGCGCCGATCTTCTCGAGACGAGCTCGGAGGCCAAGCGCAAGAAGCTCGTCAAGCGGCTCAAGATGGTCGAGACCTTCCTCGAATCGGGCAACCGGCCCGAATGGATGGTCCTCGAGGTCATCCCGGTGATCCCGCCCGAGCTGCGGCCGCTCGTGCCGCTCGACGGCGGCCGTTTCGCGACCTCCGACCTCAACGACCTCTACCGCCGCGTCATCAACCGCAACAACCGGCTCAAGCGGCTGATCGAGCTCAGGGCACCCGACATCATCGTCCGCAACGAGAAGCGGATGCTGCAGGAGGCGGTCGACGCGCTGTTCGACAACGGCCGGCGCGGCCGGGTCATCACCGGTGCCAACAAGCGGCCCTTGAAGTCGCTCTCCGACATGCTCAAGGGCAAGCAGGGTCGGTTCCGCCAGAACCTGCTCGGCAAGCGGGTCGACTATTCCGGTCGCTCGGTCATCGTGGTGGGCCCGGAGCTCAAGCTCCACCAGTGCGGCCTGCCGAAGAAGATGGCGCTCGAGCTGTTCAAGCCGTTCGTCTATTCCAAGCTCGAGCTCTACGGCAAGGCGCAGACCATCAAGGCCGCCAAGCGGATGGTCGAGAAGGAGCGTCCCGAGGTCTGGGACATCCTCGAGCAGGTGATCCGCGAGCATCCGGTGCTCTTGAACCGGGCGCCGACGCTGCATCGTCTGGGCATCCAGGCGTTCGAGCCGGTCTTGATCGAGGGCAAGGCGATCCAGCTGCATCCCCTGGTCTGCACGGCCTTCAACGCCGACTTCGACGGCGACCAGATGGCGGTGCACGTGCCGCTGTCGCTCGAGGCGCAGCTCGAGGCGCGCGTCTTGATGATGTCGACCAACAACATCCTCTCGCCGGCGAACGGCAAGCCGATCATCGTGCCGACCCAGGACATCGTGCTCGGGCTCTACTATCTCTCGCTCGAGCAGGACGGCGAGCCGGGCGAGGGCTCGATCTTCTGCGGCCTCGACGAGGTCCAGCACGCGCTCGCCGCCGGCACGGTCTCGCTGCACAGCAAGATCAAGGCGCGGATCCAGGAGGTCGGGCCCGACGGCGAGCTCGCCTCGCGGCTGGTCGCCACCACGCCCGGCCGCATGCTGATCTACGAGATCCTGCCGCAGCACCCCTCGATCAGCTTCGAGCGGCTGATCAATCGGGTGCTGACCAAGAAGGAGGTCGGCCAGGTCATCGACGAGGTCTACCGCCACTGCGGTCAGAAGGAGACCGTGATCTTCGCCGACCGGCTCATGAACCTGGGCTTCACGCACGCGTGTCGGGCGGGGATCTCCTTCGGCAAGGACGACATGATCATCCCCAAGAGCAAATGGGAGCATGTCCGCCGCACGCAGGAGCTGGCGCGCCAGTACGAGCAGCAATACGCCGACGGCCTGATCACCCGCGGCGAGAAGTACAACAAGCTGGTCGACGCCTGGAACAAGTGCTCGGAGCTCGTCGGCCAGGAGATGATGGCCGAGATCCAGAACGTGCGCCTGCGGGTCGGCAAGAACGGCGAGCGCCGGCAGCCGAACTCGATCTGGATGATGGCGCATTCCGGGGCGCGCGGCTCGGCGGCGCAGATCAAGCAGCTGGCCGGCATGCGCGGTCTCATGGCCAAGCCCTCGGGCGAGATCATCGAGAACCCGATCGTCTCGAACTTCAAGGAAGGCCTGACCGTGCTCGAGTACTTCAACTCGACGCACGGCGCCCGCAAGGGGCTGGCCGACACCGCGCTCAAGACGGCGAACTCGGGCTATCTCACCCGCCGGCTCGTGGACGTGGCGCAGGACTGCATCGTCGTCGAGGAGGATTGCGGCACCCGTCGGCATCTCACGATCACGGCGGCGTCGGCCGGCGACGACTTCGCCGAGCGGATCCTGGGCCGCACCGCCGCCACCGACATCCTCGATCCCGGCACGGGCGAAGTGCTGGCCGAGGCCGGTACGCTGCTCGTCGAAGAGACGGTGCGGCGGATCGACAAGGCGGGCGTCGATCGGGTGGCCGTGCGCTCGGTCCTCACCTGCGAGAGCGTGGGCGGGGTCTGCGCCAAGTGCTACGGGCGCGATCTGGCGCGCGGCACGCCGGTCAATCTCGGCGAGGCGGTGGGCGTCATCGCCGCCCAGTCGATCGGCGAGCCGGGCACCCAGCTCACCATGCGCACCTTCCACATCGGCGGGGCGGCGCAGGGCGCCGTCGAGCAGTCGCAGATCGAGAGCCCCTGCAAGGGCCAGGTCAAGCTCGTCAATCCGCGCCTCTTGAAGGACAGCAGCGAGCGGTTGATCGTCCTCGGCCGCAACACCGAGCTCGTCGTCTACGACGAGGTCGGCCGAGAGAAGTTGCGGCAGAAGCTCGGCTCGGGCACGCGCCTGTTGGTCGAGCCCGACAGCCTCGTGGAGGCCGGTCAGCTCTTGGCCGAGTGGGATCCGCACACCGTGCCGGTGATCAGCGAGGTCTCGGGGCGGATCGTCTTCGTCGACATGATCGAAGGCGTCTCCTACCGCGAGGTGGTCGAGGAGAGCACCGGCACCGCCTTCAAGGAGGTCATCGACTGGCGGCAGAGCGCTCGGACCGCCAACCTCAGGCCCGCGATTCTGATCCAGGACGAGAAGGGTGACCCGATCATCCTGCCCTCCGGGGCCGAGGCCCGCTATCTCCTGCCGGTGAGCGCCATCTTGAGCGTCGAGAACGGCAGCCGGGTGAGTGCCGGCGACGTGCTGGCCAGGCTGCCCAAGGAGGCGTCCAAGACGCGCGACATCACGGGCGGTCTGCCGCGGGTGGCGGAGCTCTTCGAGGCCCGCAGGCCGAAGGATCCGGCGATCATCGCCGAGGTCGAGGGCAAGGTCGAGTTCGGCAAGGACTACAAGAACAAGCGGCGGCTGAGGATCATCCCGGCCGACGCCGATCTCGACCCGGTCGAGTACCTGATCCCGAAGGGGCGCCACGTGGTCGTCCAGGAGGGTGATCTCGTGAAGCCGGGCGACCTCATCGTCGAGGGCAACCCGGTGCCGCACGACATCCTCCGGGTGCTCGGCGTGGAGGCGCTCGCCCAGTTCCTGGTCAACGAGATCCAGGACGTCTACCGGCTGCAGGGCGTGAAGATCAACGACAAGCACGTCGAGGTGATCGTCCGCCAGATGCTGCAGAAGGTCGAGATCACCGATCCCGGCGACACCACGTACCTCGTGGGCGAGCAGGTCGACGCGATCGAGTTCCACAAGGTGAACGACCGGATGCTGGCGGAAGGGCGGCGGCCGGCGCAGTGCCACCCGGTGCTGCAGGGCATCACGAAGGCGAGCCTGCAGACCCAGTCCTTCATCTCGGCGGCCTCGTTCCAGGAGACCACCCGGGTGCTGACCGAGGCGGCGTTCGCCGGCAAGGTCGACAAGCTCACGGGGCTCAAGGAGAACGTGATCGTCGGCCGGCTGATCCCGGCCGGCACGGGCGGGGTGCTGGCGCGGCTCAAGAAGGCCAAGAGCGAGCCGGCCCTCGGGCGGCCGCGCGAGAGCGGGGACCTGCGGATCCCCGAGCTCGAGCTGCCGGCGGGCGAATGAGGGAAGGGGGCCGGCGGCGCGATCCGCCGGCCCCGCCGCGACGACTTCGGGCTTGACGGGCTCCGCCCGCAGGCCTAGAAGGCGGGCCGCCATTGTCTTGGGTGCAGGCGGTGACCCTCGCGGATCAGACGCTGCACCGAACACAGGCGGCAAGGTTCGAGACGGGAGACGACCGGGGCCGGGCGGCCGGCTGACGGTCGTTTTTCGTCGGAAGGCGCGCCCCCTCGGGGCGCTTGGTCGGGCGACGGTCGAGGACGGTCAGGCATGCCGACGATCAACCAGCTCGTGCGCAAGGGGCGGCAGCCCAAGCCGGAGCGCAACAAGGTGCCGGCGATGCAGGCCTGCCCGCAGAAGCGGGGGGTCTGTACGCGCGTCTACACGACCACGCCCAAGAAGCCGAACTCGGCGCTGCGCAAGGTGGCCCGCGTGCGGCTGACCAACGGCTACGAGGTGACCTCCTACATCCCCGGCGAGGGGCACAATCTGCAGGAGCACTCGGTCGTGCTGATCCGTGGCGGTCGCGTCAAGGACCTGCCGGGCGTGCGTTACCACATCATCCGCGGCACGCTCGACACCCAGGGCGTGCAGGGGCGCAAGCAGGGGCGCTCCAAGTACGGCGTCAAGCGGCCGAAGTGAGGAGGGCCTGAGATGCGTCGCCGTGCCGCCGAGAAGCGCGAGGTCCTGCCCGACCCGAAGTTCGGAGACCAGGTCGTCGCCAAGTTCATCAACTGCGTGATGCGCGAGGGGAAGAAGTCGGTCGCCGAGAAGATCGTGTACGGCGCCTTCGACCGGATCGCCAAGCGCACCGGCAAGGATCCGCTGCAGCTGTTCCACGACGCCCTCGAGAACGTGAAGCCGGCGCTCGAGGTCCGCTCGCGGCGGGTCGGTGGTGCCACCTACCAGGTGCCGGTCGAGGTGCGGCCGGAGCGGCGGCAGGCCCTCGCCATCCGCTGGCTGATCCAGACCGCCCAGGCGCGCTCGGAGAAGACCATGATCGAGCGGCTGGCGGGCGAGCTCCTGGACGCCGCCAACGGCCGCGGCGCCGCCTTCAAGAAGCGCGAGGACACGCTCCGGATGGCCGAGGCCAACCGCGCCTTCTCGCATTATCGCTGGTGACGCAGGCACGGGCCGAGGCGACGATCATGGCGCGCACCGTACCCATCGAGCGGTACCGCAACATCGGCATCATGGCCCACATCGATGCCGGCAAGACCACGACGACCGAGCGCATCCTCTATTATACCGGTCGCTCCTACAAGATCGGCGAGGTGCACGAAGGCACCGCGACGATGGACTGGATGGAGCAGGAGCAGGAGCGCGGGATCACGATCACGTCGGCCGCGACCACGACCTTCTGGCGCGACCACCGGATCAACATCATCGACACGCCGGGCCACGTCGACTTCACGATCGAGGTCGAGCGCAGCTTGCGCGTGCTCGACGGGGCGGTCGCGGTGTTCGACGGGGTGGCCGGCGTCGAGCCGCAGACCGAGACGGTCTGGCGGCAGGCCGACAAGTACCGCGTGCCGCGCATCTGCTTCGTCAACAAGATGGACCGCACCGGCGCCTCCTTCTGGCGCTGCCTCGACATGATCAAGGAGCGGCTCGGCGCGAATGCGGTCGTCGTCAACTTTCCGATCGCGCACGAGGCCGAGTTCACGGGCGTGGTCGACGTGCTGCGCAACAAGTGCGTCGTCTGGCTCGAGGAGACGCTCGGCGCGAAGTTCGAGGACCGGCCGATCCCCGCCCATCTCCAGGAGAAGGCCGCGGAGTACCGGACCAAGCTCATCGAGGCGGCGGCCGAGATGGACGATTCGGTGCTCGAGGCCTATCTCGGCGGCGAGGAGCCGGACGAGGCGACGCTGATCCGCTGCCTGCGCAAGGGCACGGTCGAATTCAAGATCGTTCCGGTCCTGTGCGGCGCCGCCTTCAAGAACAAAGGCGTGCAGCCGCTGCTCGACGCGGTGGTCGACTTCCTGCCCTCGCCCGTGGATCTGCCGCCGGTCGAGGGCACCCACCCGAAGACCGAGGAGAAGGTGATCCGCCGGCCGAGCGACGACGAGCCGATGGCGGCGCTGGCGTTCAAGATCATGTCCGACCCGTTCGTCGGCACCCTCACCTTCGTGCGGCTCTATTCGGGTCGGCTCGAGAGCGGCTCCTATCTCCTCAACACGGTCAAGGACCAGCGCGAGCGGATCGGCCGGATCCTGCTCATGCACGCCAACCAGCGCGAGGAGATCAAGGAGGCGCATGCGGGCGACATCGTGGCGCTCGTGGGCCTCAAGAACACGACGACGGGCGACACGCTGTGCGATCCGCAGAAGCCGATCGTGCTCGAACGGATCGAGTTCCCGGAGCCCGTCATCGAGGTCGCGGTCGAGCCCAAATCCAAGGCCGATCAGGAGAAGCTCGGCGTGGCTCTGGCTCGGCTGGCGGCCGAGGATCCCTCCTTCCGGGTCGCGACCGATCCCGAATCGGGCCAGACGGTGATCAAAGGGATGGGGGAGCTCCACCTCGAGATCATCGTCGACCGCATGAAGCGGGAGTACAAGGTCGAGGCGAACGTGGGCGCGCCGCAGGTCGCCTACCGCGAGACCATCACCCGGCGTGCGGAGGTCGACTACACGCACAAGAAGCAGACGGGCGGCTCGGGCCAGTTCGCCCGGGTGAAGTTGGTGCTCGAGCCGGGCGAGAAGGGTTCGGGTTTCGTCTTCGAGAACAAGGTCGTGGGTGGCGCCGTCCCCAAGGAGTACGTGCCGGGCGTGCAGAAGGGGCTCGAATCGGCGATGAGCACCGGCGTGCTCGCCGGCTTCCCGATGATCGACGTCAAGGTGTCGCTGGTCGACGGCGCCTACCACGAGGTGGACAGCTCGGCGCTCGCCTTCGAGATCGCGGCCCGGGCCGCCTTCAAGGAGGGCGCCGCCAAGGCCGGCCCGCAGCTCCTCGAGCCCGTCATGCGGGTGGAAGTCGTCACCCCCGAGGAGTACATGGGCGACATCATCGGTGATCTGAACAGCCGGCGCGGCCAGATCACCGGGATGGAGCCGCGCGGCAACGGCCAGGTGGTGAGCGCGATGGTTCCGCTCGCCACCATGTTCGGCTACGTCAACACCTTGCGCTCGCTGAGCCAGGGGCGGGCGCAGTTCACCATGCACTTCGACCACTACGAGCCCGTGCCGCAGATGGTGGCCGAGGAAATTCGGGCGAAGTACGCCTGACGGGCGCACAGCTGGCGGTTTCGAGCGGAGGACCCAGGATGGCCAAGGCAAAGTTCGAGCGGACCAAGCCGCACTGCAACATCGGGACCATCGGCCACGTCGACCACGGCAAGACGACGTTGACGGCGGCCATCACCAAGGTTCTCGCCGAGCAGGGCAAGGCCCAGTTCACCGCCTACGACCAGATCGACAAGGCGCCCGAGGAGAAGGCGCGCGGCATCACCATCAACACGGCGCACGTCGAGTACGAGACCGACAAGCGCCACTATGCGCACGTCGACTGCCCGGGCCATGCCGACTACGTGAAGAACATGATCACCGGGGCGGCGCAGATGGACGGCGCCATCCTCGTGGTCTCCGCCGCCGACGGGCCGATGCCGCAGACCCGCGAGCACATCCTGCTCGCCCGCCAGGTGGGCGTGCCGGCGATCGTCGTCTACCTGAACAAGGTCGACATGGTCGACGACCCGGAGCTCCTGGAGCTCGTCGAGCTCGAGGTGCGCGAGCTGCTCTCCAAGTACGGCTTCCCCGGCGACGAGGTGCCGATCGTCAAGGGCTCCGCGCTGGCGGCGCTCGAGGGGCGTGACGACGCGATCGGCAAGAACAGCATCCTCGAGCTCATGAAGGCGGTCGACGAGTACGTGCCGCAGCCGGTGCGCGAGAAGGACAAGCCCTTCCTGATGCCGGTGGAGGACGTGTTCTCGATCTCGGGCCGCGGCACGGTGGTCACGGGACGGATCGAGCGCGGCGTGATCAAGGTCGGCGACGAGGTCGAGATCGTCGGCATCCGGCCGACCCAGAAGACCGTCTGCACCGGTGTCGAGATGTTCCGCAAGCTGCTCGACCAGGGCGAGCCGGGCGACAACGTGGGCATCCTCTTGCGCGGCACCAAGCGCGACGAGGTCGAGCGCGGCCAGGTGCTCTGCAAGCCGGGCTCGATCACCCCGCACAAGCGGTTCACCGCCGAGACCTACGTGCTGACCAAGGAGGAGGGCGGCCGGCACACGCCGTTCTTCTCGAACTACCGGCCGCAGTTCTACTTCCGCACCACCGACGTCACCGGCTCGATCAAGCTGCCCGAGGGCACCGAGATGGTGATGCCGGGCGACAACGTGACGATGGAGGTCGAGCTCATCTCGCCGATCGCGATGGAGCAGGGGCTCCGCTTCGCGATCCGCGAGGGCGGCCGCACGGTGGGTGCGGGCGTGGTGGCCTCGATCATCGAGTGAGCTCTCGGGACACGGATCGCGCGCCATGGAAACCCAGAACATCCGCATCCGCCTCAAGGCCTTCGATCACCGCGTGCTCGACCAGTCGGTGCGCGAGATCGTCGGCACGGCGAAGCGGACCGGCGCCCGGGTGCGCGGTCCGATCCCGCTCCCGAACCGGATCGAGCGGTTCACGGTCAACCGCTCGCCGCACGTCGACAAGAAGAGCCGCGAGCAGTTCGAGATCCGGACCCACAAGCGGCTCCTCGACATCGTCGACCCGACGCCGCAGACCGTGGACGCGCTCATGAAGCTCGATCTGGCGGCCGGCGTCGACGTCGAGATCAAGCTCTGAGGGAACGGCGATGCGAACGGGGCTGCTCGCCCGCAAAGTCGGCATGACGCGACTGTTCGGCGTCGACGGAAGTCACGTGCCGGTCACCGTGCTCAAGGTGGACAAGGCCGAGGTGGTGGCGGTGCGCACGCCCGAAAAGGACGGCTACTGCGCCGTCCAGATCGGGGTGGGCAGGGCCAAGACGAAGAACGTCACCAAGCCCATGCGGGGCCATTTCGCCAAGGCCAAGGTCGAGCCCAAGGCGAAGCTGGTCGAGTTCCGGGTCTCGCCCGACGCGCTGCTCGAGGTCGGCAGCGAGGTGCACGTGGGTCACTTCGTGGCCGGGCAGCATGTCGACGTCTCAGCGATCTCGATCGGCAAGGGCTTCGCCGGTGCCATGAAGCGGCACAATTTCGGCGGCCTTCGAGCGAGCCACGGCGTGTCGATCTCGCACCGCTCGCACGGCTCGACCGGCAACCGGCAGGACCCCGGCAAGGTCTTCAAGGGCAAGAAGATGGCGGGCCACATGGGGGCCCGGCGGGTGACGGTGCAGAACCTCGAGGTCTTCGGCGTCGACCCGGCGACCGGCGTGATCCTGGTCAAGGGCGGCGTGCCCGGGCCCAAGGGCGCCTGGGTCGAGGTGCGGGACGCGGTCAAGCGGGCTCTGCCGAAGGAGGCGCCGTACCCGGCCGCGCTCGTCAAGGCCGGCGAAGAGGCCCAGGCGATCGTCCACGAGGAGCCGGAGGCGTGAGCATGCAGCTCCCGGTGAAGAACCTCGAGGCGCAGGAGGTCGGGACCATCGAGCTCGACGACGCGATCTTCGGCGTCGAGGTTCGCCCCGACATCCTCCAGCGGGTGGTCGTGTGGCAGCTCGCCAAGCGGCGGGCCGGTACCCACAAGGTCAAGACCCGGGGCGAGGTCAATCGGTCCGGCGCCAAGATCTACAAACAGAAGGGCACCGGCCGCGCGCGGCACGGCTCGCGGCGGGTCAACATCTTCCGCGGCGGCGGCGTGGCCTTCGGTCCGGTCGTGCGCAGTCACGCGATCGATCTGCCGAAGAAGGTCCGGGCGCTGGGCCTCAAATGCGCGCTCTCGGCCAAGGCCAAGGAGGGCAAGCTCGTCGTGGTCGACGATCTGCGGCTCGACGAGCCCAAGACCAAGCGGGTGCGGGCGGCGCTCGAGCGGCTCGGGCTCGGCTCCGTGCTGCTGGTGGGTGGCAAGGAGATCGACCGCAACTTCGCGCTCGGCGCACGCAACCTGCCGGAGGTCGGCCTGCTGCCGGTCCAGGGTGCGAACGTCTACGACATCCTGCGGCGCGATGTGCTCGTGCTCACCAAGGAGGCGGTGCAGGGCCTCGTGGAGCGGCTCGCATGATCCGGCCCTCGACCTACGACATCATCCTGGCCCCGGTGATCACCGAGAAGGCGACGCTGCTTTCCGAGAAGAACCAGGTCGTCTTCAAGGTGCGGCCGGATGCGACCAAGCCGCAGATCAAGGCGGCGGTCGAGGCCCTGTTCAACGTCAAGGTCACGGCCGTCAACACGATGAACGTCAAGGGCAAGGTCAAGCGGTTCCGCGGCCGGCCCGGTAAGCGGCCGGACATCAAGAAGGCGATCGTGACGCTCGCCGAGGGCGCGCGGATCGACGTGACGACGGGGATCTGAGGCGATGGCGCTCAAGAGCTACAAGCCCACGAGCCCGGGCCGCCGGCAGCTGGTCCTCGTCGACCGCTCGGAGCTGCACAAGGGCAAGCCGGTCAAGGCGTTGACCCGAGGCAAGCCGTCCACCGGAGGCCGCAACAATCACGGCCACATCACCGTCCGCTTCCGCGGCGGCGGCCACAAGCGGTCCTATCGCACGATCGACTTCCGGCGGCGGAAGTGGGACGTGCCGGCCACCGTGGAGCGGCTCGAGTACGATCCGAACCGGACCGGCTTCATCGCGCTCCTGCGCTACGCCGACGGCGAGCAGTCCTACATTCTGGCGCCACAGCGTCTGGCACCGGGCGATACGGTGGTCGCCGGCGAGAAGGTCGACATCAAGCCGGGCAACGCCGCGCCGCTCAAGAACATCCCGGTCGGCACGATCGTCCACAACGTCGAGCTCAAGATCGGCAAGGGCGGGCAGCTCGCCCGTTCGGCGGGAACCTTCGCCCAGCTGATCGGTCGCGACGGCGACTACGCGCAGATCCGGCTCATGTCGGGCGAGATCCGGCTGGTGCACCAGAACTGCATGGCGACGGTCGGGGCGGTCTCCAACCCCGACCACCAGAACGTCAACTGGGGCAAGGCCGGGCGGATGCGCTGGAAGGGTCGGCGGCCGCACAATCGCGGCGTGTCGATGAATCCGATCGACCATCCGCACGGCGGCGGCGAGGGGCGGACCTCGGGCGGGCGCCATCCGGTGAGCCCGTGGGGCCAGCCGACCAAGGGACACAAGACGAGGCGCAACAAGCGGACCACCGGGATGATCGTGCGCAGCCGGCATCTGGCCAAGAAGAGGGGTGGCTGAGCCATGCCGCGGTCGGTCTGGAAGGGTCCGTTCGTCGACGGCTACCTGTTCGACAAGGTCGAGAAGGTGCGCGCCTCGGGGCGCAACGACATCATCAAGACCTGGTCGCGGCGGTCGACCATCGTGCCCGATTTCGTGGGCCTCACCTTCGCCGTGCACAACGGCAAGAAGTTCGTGCCGGTCTACGTGACGGAGAACATGGTCGGCCACAAGCTCGGCGAGTTCGCGCCGACCCGCACGTTCCACGGCCACGGCGCCGACAAGAAGGTCAAGAGGAAGTAGGATGGGCAAGCCCAAGCAGGAGCGGCGGCTGTCCGAGCAGGAGGCCCTGGCGCAGGGACTGATGCTCCGGGTGAGCCCGAGGAAGCTCGATCTGGTGGCCGGGCTCATCCGCGGGCTGCCGGCCGGCAAGGCCGTCACCACGCTCGCCTTCACCCGCAAGCGGGCGGCGGCGACGGTCAAGAAGGTGCTCGAGAGCGCGATCGCCAACGCCGAGAACAATCACGGGCTCGATGTCGACCGGCTCGTGGTGGCCGAGGCGAGCGTCGGCAAGCAGCTCGTCATGAAGCGAATGCACGCGCGGGCGCGCGGGCGGGCCGGCCGGATCCACAAATATTGGAGCCGGCTCAGGATCGTCGTGCGGCAAATCGAGGAGGCCGCCTGATGGGCCAGAAGGTCAACCCGGTCGGGCTCAGGCTCGGCATCCATCGTACCTGGGATTCGCGCTGGTACGCCGATGGCGACTACGCCAAGCTCCTGGCCGAGGATCTCAAGATCCGAGCCTTCCTCGAGAAGCGACTGGCCCAGGCGGGCGTGAGCCGGGTGATCGTCGAGCGGCCGGCCAAGAAGGCGCGGGTGACGATCCACACCGCCCGGCCGGGCGTGGTGATCGGCAAGAAGGGGCAGGAGATCGAGACGCTGCGGCGCGAGCTCGCGCAGCGCTGCTCGGGCGACGTCACCCTCAACATCGTCGAGGTCAGGAAGCCCGAGCTCGATGCCAAACTCGTGGCCGAGAACATCGCCCAGCAGCTCGAGAAGCGGGTGACCTTCCGGCGGGCCATGAAGCGCGCGGTGCAGTCGGCCATGCGGCTCGGGGCCCAGGGCATCAAGGTGACCTGCGGCGGCCGGCTGGGCGGGGCCGAGATCGCGCGGAGCGAGTGGTATCGCGAGGGCCGGGTGCCGCTGCACACGTTGCGGGCCAACATCGATTTCGGCCGCGCGACCGCCAAGACGCCCTACGGCACGTGCGGGGTCAAGGTCTGGGTCTATCGCGGCGAGATCCTCGAGCACGATCCGATGGCCTACGACCGTAGGCTGGTCGAGACCGGCCCGAGCCAGCGGTCGGAGAGCCGGCGCGGGAGCGAGGCCTGATGCTGCAGCCCAATCGCACCAAGTTCCGCAAGGCGCACAAGGGCCGGATCCACGGTCTGGCCAAGGGCGGCTACAGCTTGACCTTCGGCACCTACGGGATGAAGGCGCTGGAGCCCGAGCGGGTCACGGCGCGGCAGATCGAGGCGGCGCGGCGGGCGATCACGCGCCATCTCAAACGCGCCGGGCGGGTCTGGATCCGCGTCTTCCCGGACGTGCCGGTGAGCAAGAAGCCGGCCGAGGTCCGGATGGGCAAGGGCAAGGGCTCGGTCGAGTACTGGGTGTGCCGGGTCAAGCCCGGGCGGATCCTGTTCGAGATCGACGGCGTGCCGGCCGAGCTCGCGGCCGAGGCGATCGAGCGGGGTGCGGCCAAGTTGCCGATCCGCACCAAGTTCGTGACGCGCGTGCAGGAAGGGGCGTGAGGCGATGACGGCGGCGGAGCTGCGGGCGCAGACCGACGACCAGCTCGGGGCGAGGCTGTTGGACCTCAAGAAGGAGCAGTTCAACCTGCGCTTCCAGAAGGCGACGGGCCAGCTCGAGAACACCCGTCGGGTGCGCGAGGTGCGCCGGGAGATCGCGCGGGTGCTGACGGTGATGAACGAGCGGCGCCGAGCGGCCGCGGCGAAGGCTTGAGGGACGAGGGCGATGCCGAGGCGGGTGCTGCAGGGCACGGTGGTCAGCGACAAGGCCGACAAGACGATCGTCGTGCGCGTCGATCGGCGCGTCATGCATCCGATCTACGGCAAGACGGTCAAGCGCTCGAAGAAGTACATGGCGCACGACCCGGAGAACCGGTTCAAGGTCGGCGACATCGTCAAGATCCGCGAGTGCCGACCGCTCTCGGCGAGGAAGCGCTGGGAGGTGCTGGTCGAGGGCGGCGAGAGCGGGGCCCAGGGGTGAGGATCCAGCCATGATCATGCCGGAGACCGATCTCGAGGTGGCCGACAATTCGGGCGCGCGCCGGGTGGAGTGCATCCGTGTGCTCGGCGGCTCGCACCGCAAGTGGGGCACGGTGGGCGACGTGATCGTGGTCGCCATCAAGGAGGCGATCCCGCGCGGCAAGGTGAAGAAGGGCGAGGTGGCCAAGGCGGTGATCGTGCGGACCGCGAAGGAGATCCACCGGCCGGACGGCAGCTCGATCCGCTTCGACAAGAACGCGGCGGTGCTGATCAACAACCAGGGCGAGCCGATCGGTACGCGGATCTTCGGGCCCGTGACGCGCGAACTGCGGGCCAAGAAGTTCATGAAGATCATCTCGCTGGCGCCCGAGGTGCTCTGATGGCGGCCAAGATCAAGAAGGGCGACAAGGTCGTGGTGACGACCGGTCGCGACAAGGGCAAGCAGGGCGAGGTGCTCAAGGTCTTCCCCGACGAGGGGCGGGCCATCGTGCAGGGCGTGCGGCTCGTCAAGCGACACACCAAGCCCTCGGCCAAGAACCCGCAGGGCGGGATCGTGACCAAGGAGGCACCGATCAGCATCGCCAACCTCGCCCATCTCGACCCCAAGGACGGCAAGCCGACGCGGGTCGGGTTCCGCTTTCTCGAGGACGGCCGCAAGGTGCGCTACGCCAAGCGCTCCGGCGAGCTGATCGACCGCTGAGGGACGCGCCATGGCGAGGCTCAAGGAGTATTACGAGAGCACGGTCCGCCCGCAGCTGGTCGAGCGGTTCGGGTACAAGAACCCGTTCGAGGTGCCGCGCCTCGAGAAGATCGTCTTGAACATGGGCGTGGGCGAGGCGGTCGCCGACCGCAAGAAGCTCGAGAACGCGATGCGCGACATGGCGCAGATCGCGGGCCAGAAGCCGGTACCGTGCCGGGCCCGGAAATCGGTCGCCAACTTCAAGGTCCGCAAGGGCATGCCGATCGGCTGCAAGGTCACCTTGCGGCGCGAGCGGATGTACGAGTTCCTCGACCGCCTCATCAACATCGCGCTGCCGCGGGTGCGCGACTTCCGGGGCGTGCCGGAGAAGGCGTTCGACGGCCGAGGCAACTACGCGTTCGGCATCAAGGAGCAGATCATCTTCCCGGAGATCAACTTCGACGAGGTGGACGAGGTGCGGGGCATGGACATCATCATCTGCACCACCGCCAAGACGAACGAGGAGGCGAAGGCGCTCCTCACCGGGTTCAACATGCCGTTCCGGAAGTGAGCCATGGCCAAGAAGAGCGCGATCGAGAAGAACGAGCGTCGCCGTCGCCTGGTCGCGAAGTTCGAGGCCAAGCGCGCGGAGCTCAAGAAGATCGTGATGGACAAGAGCCGCGATCCCGAGGAGCGCTTCGAGGCGACCCTCGCCCTGGCGGCCCTGCCGCGCAACGGGGCGGCGGTGCGGGTGCGCAATCGATGCACGCTGACCGGGCGGCCGCGGGGTTATTATCGGAAGTTCGGGCTGTCGCGCATCGCGTTGCGCGAACTGGCGAGCCAGGGCCAGGTGCCGGGCTGCGTCAAGGCGAGCTGGTGAGGGCGGGGAACGGTGATGGTTGGCTCTGATCCGCTCGGCGACATGCTGACGCGCATCCGGAACGGGCAGCGCGCGCAGAAGAGCACGGTTCGCTCGCCGGCCTCCAAGCTGCGGGCGCGGGTCCTCGACGTCCTCAAGCGCGAGGGCTACATCCGCAATTACGAGACGATCGACGTGCGGCCCGGCATCAAGGAGCTGTCGATCGAGCTCAAATACCACAACGGCGAGCCGGTGATCCGCGAGCTCAAGCGGGTCTCCAAGCCGGGCCGGCGGATCTATGCGGGGGTCAAGGACCTGCCGCGGGTCTACAACGGGCTCGGCATCGCCATCATCTCGACGCCAAAGGGCGTGATCTCCGACGCCGAGGCGCGCGAGCTCAAGGTCGGCGGCGAGATCCTCTGCACGGTGTTCTGAGCCATGTCGCGCATCGGCAAACATCCCGTTCCCGTACCGGCCGGTGTCACCGTCGCCGTCGAGGGCAACACGGTCCGCGCCAAGGGCAAGCTCGGCGAGCTCGCGCAAGTGCTGCCGCCCGAGGTGACGGTGGCGCTCGAGGGAGGGAAGATCGTGGTCAAGCCGCGCTCGAGCGAGCAGCGAGCGCGCGCCATGTGGGGCCTCTCCCGCTCGCTCGTGGCCAATCTGGTCAAGGGCGTGGCCGAGGGCTTCACCCGCAAGCTCGAGATCAACGGGGTGGGCTACCGTGCCGCGGCGGACGGCAAGATCCTGACCCTCCAGCTCGGCTACAGCCACGACATCAAGTACGCCATCCCACCCGACATCAAGATCACCTGCGAGAGCCCGACGCAGATCACGATCAGTGGCGCCGACCGGCAGAAGGTCGGCCAGATCGCGGCCGAGATCAGGAGTTTCCGCAAGCCCGAACCCTACAAGGGCAAGGGGATCAAGTACGCGGAGGAGGTGATCCTCCGCAAGGAAGGCAAGAAGAAGTGACCATGCTCAGGGCAGAGGAGCGGTTCGAGCGACGGGCACGGCGGGTCCGCTACCGGATCCGCGTCGAATCGGGCGGCCGGCCGCGGCTCACCGTGTTTCGCTCGAGCCGGCACATCTACGGCCAGATCGTCGACGACGCGGGAGGCCGCACGCTCGCCGCCGCCTCGACGCTCGACCGGGAGCTCAGGGGCGAGCTCAGGACCGGCGCCGACAAGGCGGCGGCCAAGCGAGTGGGCCTCCTGCTCGCCGAGCGCGCCAAGGCGGCCGGGATCGAGGCCGTGGTCTTCGACCGCGGCGGCTACAAATATCATGGCCGGGTGCAGGCCCTGGCCGAGGGCGCCCGCGAGGGCGGGCTCGTCTTCTGAGGGCGGGAAGGGCATGGCACGAGGTCGCGAGCGGACGTCCGGCGAGGAGCGCGGCGAGAGCGAGCTGATCGATCGGCTCGTGAGCG
>DAIOUO010000016.1:0-22070 GCA_036759485.1 Geminicoccaceae bacterium
CTCCATGACCCTCGGGCAGCGGGTGTGGAAGGGGCAGCCGGAGGGCGGGTCGAGCGGGCTCGGCACATCGCCCGCGAGCACGATCCGCCGGCGCCTTCCTCCCGGACGCGGCACCGGGATCGCCGACAGGAGGGCCTGGGTGTAGGGGTGCAGCGGTTCCCGGTAGAGGCGCTCCTTGGGTGCGAGCTCGACGATTCGGCCGAGATACATGACCGCGACCCGCTCGCAGAGATGCCGCACGATGGCGAGGTCGTGGCTGATGAAGAGGTAGGCGAGGCCGAGATCGCGCTTGAGATCGGCCAAGAGATTGACGACCTGGGCGCGGATCGAGACGTCGAGAGCCGAGACCGGCTCGTCCAACACCAAGAGCTCGGGCTCCAGGGCGAGGGCCCGGGCGATCCCGATCCGCTGACGCTGGCCGCCCGAGAATTCGTGCGGGTGACGGTCGGCGTGGGCGGCGGCGAGCCCCACCCGATCGAGCAGCTCGCGCACCCGCCGGGCCCGTGCCGCGCGGTCGCCCACCCCGTGGACGACGAGTGGCTCGGCCACGATCTCCTCGACCGTCATCCGCGGGTCGAGCGAGCCGTAGGGGTCCTGGAAGATGATCTGCATGCGCCGCCGCAAGGGCCGCAGCGCGCGCTCGGGCAGCGCCTGGATCTCCCGACCGGCGAACCGGATCGTCCCGGCGCTGGGCTCGAGCAGGCGCAACAGCAACCGGCCCGTCGTGGTCTTGCCGCAGCCCGATTCGCCGACGAGGCCGAGCGTTTCGCCCCGGTCGAGGGTGAACGAGACACCCGCCACGGCTCGGAGCTCGCGGCGGACGCGCCGCAGGCCGATGCCGGAACGCAGGAAGAAGCTCTTCGCGAGCCCCTCGACCTCGACCAACGAGCCGGCGGGCCCGCTCATGCCACCCGCTCCCCGGCGGGGTCCACGCGGTCTGCTCGGACGCAGGCGACAGCCCGATCTCCCACCCGCAGGAGCGGCGGGTCGGCGGCGCGGCAGGCCGCCTCGGCGAACGCACAGCGCGGCGCGAAGCGACAGCCCGGGCCGAGCTCGCCGAGTTGCGGCACGCTGCCGGGAATGGCGACGAGGCGCTCGCTCTCGCCCTCGAGGTCGGGCAGACTCGCCAAGAGGCCCCGTGTGTAGGGATGCGCCGGTCGGTCGAAGATCGCCTCCACCGAGCCCTCTTCGATCACCCGCCCGGCGTACATGACGAGCACCCGATGAGCGAACTCGGCGACGATGCCGAGATCGTGGGTGATGATCACGACAGCCATGCCGAGTTCGGCCTGCAGCCGCTCGAGGAGATCGAGGATCTGTGCCTGGATCGTGACGTCGAGCGCGGTCGTGGGCTCGTCGGCCAAGAGCACTTTCGGGTTGCAGGCGAGGGCGATGGCGATCATCACCCGCTGCCGCATGCCGCCCGAGAGCTCGTGCGGGTAGGCGTCGAGCCGCTCGGCCGGTGCTGGAATTCCGACCTTGGCGAGGAGCTCGACGGCCCGAGCGCGCGCCGCCCGCCGACCGAGCCGCTCGTGCCGCCGGAGCGTCTCGGCGATCTGGTCGCCGATCGTGAAGACCGGGTTCAAGGAGGTCGTCGGCTCCTGGAAGATCATCGAGATCGCGGCCCCGCGGATGCGCTGCAGTTCCCGCTCGGGCAGGCGGAGGAGATCGCGCCCCTCGAACAGCACTCGGCCGCCGGTGATCCGCCCCGGCGGCTGCGGCACGAGGCCGAGGATCGAAAGTGCGGTCATGCTCTTGCCGCAGCCCGACTCGCCGACGATGCCCAGCACTTCTCCCGGGTAGAGGTCGAAGGACACGCCGTCGACCGCAGCGAAGCGACCCCGTTCGGTCGCCAGCTCCGTCGTGAGGTCCCGCACCGAGAGAATCGGGGCCCCGCGCACGGCTATTGTTGCACCTTGAGGCGCGGATCGAGCACGTCTCTGAGCCCGTCGCCCAACAGGTTGAGCCCGAGCACGGTCATCGCGAGGGCGAGACCCGGCACGAGCGTGATCCAGGGCGCCTCGCGGATGTAGAGCCGACCCTCGGCGATGATGTTGCCCCAGGTCGGAGTCGGCGGCTCCGCGCCGAGACCCAAGAAGCTCAAGACCGCTTCGGAGAGAACCGAATAGGCGAAGATGAAGGTGAGCTGGACGATGAGCGGCGCCGTGCAGTTCGGGAGGACGTGGCGCAGGAGGATCCGGGCGTGCGAGGCGCCCATCGCGCGGGCCGCTTCGACATAGGCCTGCTCGCGCACGACCAGCACCGAAGCGCGCACGATCCGCGCGGTCCTGGGCGTGTAGACCGCGGCGAGCGCGATCACGGCGTTGATCGAGCCGGGCCCGAGCGCCGCGGTGATGCCGATCGCCAAGAGGATCACCGGGAAAGCCATGAAGGCGTCCATGATCCGCATCAGGAGATTGTCCAACGCCCGAAAATACCCGGCGAGTGCTCCCAACATCGTCCCGAAGGCGGCGTTGAGGAGGACCACGCCGAAGCCGATGGCCAGCGAGAGCTGGGCACCCTTGATCACCCGACTCCACTGGCTCCTGCCGAAATTGTCGGTGCCGAAGATCCACTCCGTGCCGGGTGGGCGGAATTTGTTGCGAATCGAGATCCGGTTGGGATCGACCTGGATCAGGAGATCGGCGAAGAGGGCGGCCGCGAGCACGATCGAGAACAGGAAGGCGCCCACGAGGAACATCCTGTGGCGCAACAACCGGCGGAGGGTCGGGAAACGGCGGCGCGCCGGCAGGGCCGGCGGTCCCAGAGAGTTCGCGAGCGCCTCACTCGCCACGGCCGTAGCGGATCCTGGGATCGAGCCAGGCATAGACGAGGTCGACAAGGAGGTTGAGCAAGAGCAGCATAGTAGCGACGAACAGGAGTCCGCCTTGGATCACCGGATAGTCACGGCGGAGGATCGAGGAGCCCAGGAGCGACCCGATCCCCGGGATCGAGAAGATCGTTTCGATGACGACCGAGCCCGACAGGAGGAGGCTCAAGACGATACCGAGCACGGTGACGACCGGGATCATCACGTTCTTCAAGGCGTGCTTGCCGACCACGAGCCGTTGCGGCAGGCCCTTGGCGCGGGCCGTCCGGATGTAATCCTGGCGCAACACCTCGAGCATGGTCGAGCGGGTGATCCGCGCCAATAGCCCCATCTGCAGCATCGCGAGCGAGACGGCGGGTAGCGTGGCGGCCCGGAACCAGCCCCAGAGGTCCTCGCGGAAGTCCACGTAACCGCCCGAGGGCAGCCAGCCGAGTTGGACGGCGAACAGCACGATGAGCATGAGGGCGAGCCAGAAGTTCGGCAGACTCACCCCGATCAGCGCCACCGTCATGACGAGCTGGTCGATGAGGGTGTTCTGGCGCAGGGCCGCGACGATTCCGGAGAGGAGTCCCACCGCCACGGTGAGGACCAGGGCATAGAGAGCGATCGAGAAAGAAACCGGAAGCCGCTCGACGAGCACCTCGAAAACGTCGCGACCCAAGAGCAGCGAGCTGCCGAGGTCCCCGCGCAACAGGTGCGCGTACCAAGACATGAGCTGGACGTGGAAGGGCTGGTCGAGGCCGAGCTGGTGGCGGATCCGCTCGACCTCGGCCGGCGTGGCCTGCAGTCCGGCGATCAGGATCGCTGGATCGCCGGGCACGAGCTGCATGAGGGAAAAGGAGATCAAGGTGACGAGGAAGAGCACCGGGATCGAGGCCGCCAGACGATGCGCGACGTAGCGCAGCACGATCCGTCCCCCTCCCGCTGCTCGACCGCGCCCCGGGCGCTCACTTATCCATCCACACGTTGTACATGCGCGGGATTCGGAAGGGCACGAAGTTCTTCACGTTCGAGCGCACGGCCTGGTTCTTCGTGAGCCAGCCGAACGGCAGGGCGAGCCCGTTTTCCATCACCCGATACTGGACCCGCGCGAAGGCTTCGTAGCGCTCCTCGACCGTGGGCTTCGAGATCATGTCGTTGTAGGCGGCGTCGAACACCGGGTCGGTGTCCTCTGGGTTCTTGAAGTTGTAGATCGGCTTCGGCTTCGCCAGGAACTTGAAGACCGCCAGATAGCCGAGAGCCTGGTTGGTCCCCCAGCCCGTGAAGTGGTAGTTCCAGGCGTCATGGCTCTTGTCCCGGGTCGCGATCGTCGCCGGCCAGTCCTGGACCTCGAGGCGCACGTTCATGCCGATCGCCTTGAGCTGCTCGGCCATGACCAGCGCGGCATTGTACATCGAGGTGTAGTCTTTGTTGGTGAGGAGCACGAGCTCTTCACCCTTGTACCCGGCCTGTTTCAACAGCTCTTTCGCCTTGGCCGGGTCCTTGACGTTGAAGAACTCCTTTCCCTTGTCAGAATAGACCTTGCGGTTCTTGGTCTGGAACCCGAAGTCCATCTTGTAGGCGCCGTCGGTCGCCGCCTCCATGATCTCGTCCATATCGAGCGCGGTCTGGATCGCTCTGCGGACGAGCGGGTTGTCTGTCGGCGGTTTGGCGAAGTTCGGCGTGGCGATGTGAATCCAGAAATACTCGTAAGGCACGATGGTGATGTTCGGATTCTTCTTCAGCCGCTCGACCGAGGCCTGCGGCACGTCTTCGACCGCATGGAGCTCGCCAGTCTCGAGCCCGGCGACCCGCGCACCGGGCTCGGTCACGATACGGAAGGTCACGGTATCCAGGCAGGCGACCTTGTAGCCGCCGAAGCCGGTCCGGTCCCGGAACGCCGTGTTCGGTTTGTAACCCTCGAACCGCTTGAGCTTGACGTGGCTGTCGGGGACGAACTCGACGAACTGGAACGGCCCCGTGCCGATCGGCTCCATCTTCAAGGGCGCCGCGTCGGTGTTCTCCGCCGGGGTGATCACGATCGGCACGCTGAAGGAGGACAGGTCTTCGAGGAAGGTCGGCTGCGCCACTTTCATCCGGATCACGAAGGTGTACGGATCCGGTGCTTCCCAGGACTCCACGTTGTTGAGGATCACCTTCTCGATCCCGACCTTGTTGTACCGGTCGAAGGAGGCCACGACGTCCTTCGACGTCATGGGCTTGCCGTTGTGGAAAGTGATTCCCCGGCGCAGCTTGAAGGTGTGGACCTTGCCGTCGTCGCTCGTGGCGACCGATTCGGCGAGCTCCGGGATCGGGTCGTTGTCCTCACTGCGCGTCATCAGCGATTCGTAGATGTGCATCGCGATGTTGCGCGTGCTGATCGTCGAGGAGGCGTGCTGGTCGAGCGAGTTGACCTTGGCCTCCTGGCCGAACACCAGATCCCCGCCCTTGACCGGACAGGTGAACTGCGCCTGCGCCTCGCCCGCCACAAGCCCGACCGAGAGCGACACAACGGCCGCAGCCCCGAGCCACCGGATCGCCCGCATGGATGCCTCCCTATTCCGGACGGGCGTGCCCCCGCCCTGCCCGCTCCCGACGAGAGCCTAGTGCGGCCGGCGGCGCTGGCAATCGGGGAATCGGCGGTTCGGCCCACCGCCCCTAGGTCCGCTCCGGCCAGACCGGCGTGAGCCAAGCCCGTCGTTCCGGTCGCTCTCCGCGCACGGTCGCGAAATAGGCCTCCTGCAGCGCACGGGTGACCGGGCCCGGCCGGCCGTCGCCGACCGACAGACGGTCGACCGAGACGATCGGTACGACCTCCCAGCCCGACCCGCAGGCCAACACCTCTTCCGCGGCCCAGAGCTCGCTCCTGTCGACCGCCCGCTCGACCACCTCGATGCCGGCATCCCGGGCGAGCTCGATCAAGGTCGCCCGGGTGATGCTCTCGAGGATGTCGCTCGTGATCGAAGGTGTGACGAGCTTTCCCTCGCGCACCAGCATGAGACAGGCGCCCGAGGCCTCACTGAGCTTGCCTTCGGCGGTCAACAGGAGGGCGCCGTCGTAGCCGTCGCGTTTGGCCTCGAGTTCGGCCGCCCGGTTGTTGAGATAGTTGCCCGTGGCCTTGACGCGGGCCGGGAGCGCGGCGTCGGCGATCCGCGCCCAGGAGGTGACCTTCACGTGCATGCCCGTCTCGACGAAGCGCGAGGAGCCCCGCGGCACCGCCCCTGCCATCCAGCCCACCGGGCCCCGGGCGGACAGCTCGTCGTCGCCGTCGAGATGGACGATCACCCGCACGTGGCAGGTCTCGCGCAGCTGGTTGGCGCGCAGCATCTCGAGCACGCCCCGGCCGATCGCCTCGAGCGGCGGCGCGCCTTCGAGCCGGAGCACCCGGATCCCGAAGGCGAGCCGCGCGAGATGCTCGTCGAGCCGGAAGACCCAGAGCTGTCGCTGGCTTTCGTTCCAGTAAGCCCGCAGGCCCTCGAACACCCCGCAGCCATATTTCACCGCACCCGAGAAGCCGTGCAGCCGGCACTCGGCATACGGCACGATGCGGCCGTTCTGGATCATCAAGGGTGCGGTGGGCAAGGAGACCTCCCTCCGGGTCAGTGGCCGGCTTCGGCCGCCCTCATGAGCTCGCGGGCGATGATGTCCCGCTGGATCTGGTTGGTGCCCTCGTAGATCTGGCAGATCTTGGCGTCCCGGTAGAGCCGCTCGACCTCGAAGCCTCGAATGTAACCCGAGCCGCCGAAGATCTGGACCGCATCCTGGGTGGCCTTCACGGCCACGTCGGCCGCGAAGCATTTGGCCATCGCGCAGGCCATGGTCGCCCGTTCGCCCCGGTCGAGGCGGAGCGCAGCGTCGTGAACCAGCAATCTCGCCGCTTGGATGTCCTTCGCCATGTCGGCGAGCATCCACCGCAGCCCCTGGTTCTCGCCGATCGGCCGCCCGAACTGGCGCCGAACGCGGGCGTAATCGAGCGCCGCCTCGAGCGCCGCCCGGGCGATCCCGACCGCGAGCGCACCGATCCCGACCCGGCCCTTGTCGAGCACGCTCATGACGAGATGGAAGCCGCGCCCTTCGGGGCCGAGCAGAGCGTCTTCCCGGAGCTCGACCCCGTCGAACCGGAGGCCGCCCACGAGACTCGCCCGCTGGCCCATCTTCGACTCGGGCTCGCCCCGATAGAAGCCCGGCCGGTCGGCTTGGACCAGGAACAGGCTCATCCCCCGCTTACCGGCAGCCGGGTCGGTGCGGGCCAGCACCACCGCGAGATCGCAGATCGGCGCGTTGTGGATCCAGAGCTTGGCGCCGTCGAGCCGCCAGCCGCGCCCGGTGCGCACCGCAGTCGTCCGGATCGATGCCAGATCCGAGCCGGCCTCCGCCTCGGTGAGGGCGTAGGCCGGCCTGAGCTCGGCCGCCAGTAGCGGGGCGAGCCACCGCTCGCGCTGAGCGGGCGTGCCGTGCTCCACGAGGAGGGTGGCTACGAGCTCTACCAGGCCGCACTGATCGGCGACCGAGGCGTAGCCGCGGGCCAGCTCCTCCATCACGACCGCATAGCCGAGCCCGTCCAGTCCCGCCCCGCCGAGCTCGGTCGGCACGGTCAGCCCGAAGAGCCCGAGCTCCGCCATCTCGCGGTAGAGCTCGGCCGGAAAGCGCCCGGTCACGTCGAGCTCGCCCGCGCACGGACGGATGCGCTCGTCCGCGAAGCGCCGGACCGTGGCCTCGACCGCACGGTGCTGCTCGCCGAGCATCGCCCGCCTCCCCTGCGTCCGACCCACGACTTGCGCCCGCCCGTTGGCTCCGGCAAGCCTCCGGGCACCATGGGTCGAGAGCCCGGGCCGCATGGCGGTGATCCTGGACGTCGACCCGAACAACAACCCGGAGGTAACCCGGGGCGCCGACCGGGCGGTCGCCCCCTTCCGCTTCGCGGGCGGCCCCACGAGACGCTGCCGCCAGCTCGACGCGGGTCCGTTCGGCATCGAGAGCGAGGCCGATGTCGAAGCCGTCGTGCCGCTCCTGGTCGAGCGGGTTGGCGCCGAGCCGGCGGACGCTCGGGTGATCGCCCGCTGCGCCGATCCGGGCCTCACCGAATGCCGTGCGGCCACGGCCGCTCCCGTCTTGGGGATCCGCGAGAGCGCGGTCGCGACGGCCCTCACTCGTACCGAGCGATTCGGCGTCGCGGCCGTCCTCGAGTCGGTGGTTCCGCGGCATCTCCGGGTGCTCGCCCGAATCGGCGTGCTCGACCGGTCGGTCGCGGCGCAGCGCCCGGCTCTTCGACCACCTGTGCCGGGACGATCGGGTCGTGCGCTCGGCCTACCGCGCCGGGATGTCCCTAACGCGCCGTCCCGTCCCGTTCGGCGGGCCCGCCGCGTTCGGCGAGCCAGGTCCGATAGCTCTTGCGGACGAGCTCGAAGCGGTCGCGAGTGCGGCAATAGAGATTGCCGAACAGCCGGCCGATCGGCCGCCAACGCTCGAGGTCGAGGCGGAGGGTCTCCGGGTCGATCAGCCCGTCCCGCACGTGCACGGCCAGGATCTCGCCCACGACCAGCTCCCGACCACCGCCGGGGAGCAGGGTGACGAGCTTCTTGCACTCGAGGGCGGCCGGCGCCTCGGCGAGCCGGCCCGGCCGCACCGTCGTGCTCGGCGCGATCGTGAGACCGGCTATCTCGACCTCGGAGATCTCCGGCGGGAAATCGACGGCACAGAGGTTCATCCGCTCGGCGAGGTCCTCGTCGACGAGATTGACGACGAACTCGCCTATGGCCTCGATGTTCCGGCCGGTGTCCTTCTGCACCGGTCCCTCGCGCCGCTCGATCCCGAGCACCACGAGCGCCGGATCCTGACTGAACAGGTTGAAGAAGCTGTAGGGCGCGGCGTTGACCACCCCTTCGGGGCCGACGCTGGTCACGAGCGCGATCGGCCGCGGCACGACGAGGGCGGTCAGGAGCTTGTAGCGCCGGGTGCGGTCGAGATCGGCGAGCCGGAGCTGCACGGGCCGGGTCTCCGAGGACGGGCGAGCTGCGCCCCTCCTGCCCGAGCCCGGCCCGCCCGTCGAGTCGCAGGAGCGGCTGCACCGCCTGGACGGGGCCTCGACAGTCGCACCGGTCGAAGGGGCGGTCGTCGCGCCGTGAGCCCGTCGCCCGCGATGCCGAGCGGCGCGCTCCCAGACAACATGCCACCGCGCCGTCCGATGCGTTCCTCGCTCGGCCCGAAGCGGCGGAGCGGAACGAAGCCGCTCTTTCCCCGGTTAAAGGCACGGTGATCGTTCGAACGGCGGCGCCCCCGGACCCTCCGTCCATCGCTCACGAGTTCGGGCCCGCCCCGACCCGACCGATCCGCACCTCCGTCGGCGGCTCTCGGGGCCCTCGGCCGCACGGCCCCGTCACCCGGCCGCGCCGTGGTATCGGCCGCTCCATCCCTGCCCGCGTCCCGGTCGACCGCGTCGCCGCGGACCGCCGGCCTTCGCGATCACGAAAGCGACGCCCGAAAACCGTCGCCGCCCGGCGAAGCGGCCCGATCCCTTCGGGGCGAACGCGGCCGGCGCGCGAGCGGGCCTCAGCCGTGGGTTGCCGCGAGTCGCCGCTCGAGACGTGCCAGGAGCCGCTCGACCTCGGCCCGCGTCTCACCGGTGAGTTTCGCAGCCGGCGCGCGCACGAACGGGCAAGCGAGCGCGCCACGGCGATGCAGGATCAGCTTGCGCACGACCAGCCCGATTCCCGGCTGCTGCTCGTAACGAAGGAGCGGCAGATAGAGATCGAAGAGATCGAGGGCGGCCTCTTCCCGGCCTTCGGCCACGAGCCGGCACACATCGACCAGCATCTCGGGAAAGGCGAACCCGGTCATCGCCCCGTCGGCCCCGCGGAGGAGCTCCAGGGGCAGGAAGAGACCGCCGTTGCCGACCAGGATGCCGAGCCTGCGTGCACCGGCCCGCTCCTGGGCCCGGAGCTCGGAGATCTTGTCGAGCCCCGGCCAGTCCTCGTGTTTGAGGGTCACGAGCGAGGGGCAGGCCTCGGCGATGCGCCGCAGAAGTGCCGCCGACATCGGCGGCCCGCCGGCGAGCGGGAAGTCCTGCAGCACCCAGGGAATGTGCCCGAGCGAGCGGTCGAGCTCGCAACACCAGCCGAGCACCGAATCGTCGCCCCGGAGGTTGCCGGGTGGTGCCACCATCACCCCGGCCGCGCCCGCCTCGGCGACATCGCGGGCGAGGGCGACGATCGACGCGAACCCCGGCGCCGTCGCGCCCACGACGACCGGCACCTTGCCCGCCACGCGGGCCAGGACCCTTCGGGCGAGGGCGAGCTGCTCCTCGACGGTCAGCTTGGCCGCCTCGCCCATCTGGCCGAGGATCGTCAGCCCGCTCACCCCCCGTTCCAGGTACCACTCCACCAGTCGGTCGGTGGCGTCGAGGTCGAGCCCGCCGGTCGCGTCGAACGGTGTGGCGGCGATCACGAGGACACCGGTTTCCCGACCGGTGAGGAGGGTCACGGCGTCCGCCCCCTTCGGCTCTCAACCGTGCTCGGGCCGCGGCCGGGCCGGGTCGAGCGGCAGCGGCACCACCTTGCCACGGGCCGCCGCGGCCTCGCGCGCGGCCCCCATGGCGGGAGCCGCCGCGACGTAGCGGCGTGCCTCGCGCCGCCGCTCGAACACCGCCGCCCCCTGCCAGATCCGCTTTTCGGCCTCGACGATCACCACCCCCGAGAGCTCCTTGGCGAGCCTGAGGCCGAGCCGTTCGACCGGGATCGCCATCCGCAGCAGCAGGTTGGAGCGGGTCGGCCAGAGGTAGAGCGCGCGCTCCTGTCCCACGGGCTGCAGGAGCTGCCGCTCGAGGAGCTTTTCGAGCCGGGCGCCCGAGTAGGGCTGGCCGTGGCCGAAGGGCGTGCGTTCCGACAGACACCAGGCACCGTGGCGGTTCGGCACCACGGCGATCAAGCGGCCACCGTCGCTCAGCACGCGCCAGATCTCCCGCAGCATGCCCTCGACCCGCTCGCTGTGCTCGAGGGCGTAGACCAGGAGCACCCGGTCGACGCTACCGGCGGCGAGCGGCAGCTCCTCTTCGCGCACGAGCGCGGTGCGCGAGCCGCCCTCGGCCGGCCAGGCCCGCGCGCCCTGCGGCGCCGGCATGAAAGCGATGCAGCGCTCCGCCTCCTCGAACAGCGGCAGGTAGGGCGCGGCGTAACCGAGACCGACGAGGCGCTGGCCGCGCACGTCGGGCCACAGCGCCCGCAGCCGGGCGGCGATCAGCCGTCGCGCGAGCTGCCCTTCGCGCCCCTGGTAGAATGCAACGAGTTCGTCGACCTCGGGTCGCATGCCGCCTCCGCCACCGGACGATCTGGAGCATAACGCCACCGACGGTTAGATGCACGCCGTGAGCCCGACCGTGGGAGCGCCCGCCTTGACCCTTTCCGTCGAGATCGTCCCGCTCCTCACCGACAATTATGGCTACCTCCTGACCGATGTCGCGACCGGTGCGGTCGCCGTCGTCGATCCGGCCGACGCCGGTCCGGTGCTCGACCGGATCCGAGCGTGCGGCAGTCGGCTCGATTGGATCCTCCTGACCCACCATCACGGGGACCATGTGGCGGGCACGGCCGAGCTCGTCGCCGCTACCGGTGCCAAGGTCGCAGGTGCGGCCGCCGATGCGCATCGTTTGCCGCCGCTCGACCGGCCACTCGTCGAGGGCGACCGGCTCGAACTCGGGTGCTCGACGACCCGGGTCCTCGCGACCCCGGGTCACACCACGGGTCACATCGCCTATCTCTTCGAAGCGAGCCTCGATCTGTTCTGCGCCGACACGCTGTTCGTCATGGGCTGCGGCCGGCTGATCGAGGGCGACGCACCGAAGATGTGGGCCTCGCTCGAGAAGCTCGCCGCCTTGCCGCCCGCCACGAAGGTCTGGTGCGGTCACGAATACACGCTCGCCAACGCCCGTTTCGCCCTCTCGGTGGATCCGGACAACGAGGCCCTCCACGTGCGCGCCCGCCTGGTCGAGCGATTGCGGGCGGAGGGTCGGCCGACGGTGCCCTCGACGATCGGCGAAGAACGCGCCACCAACCCCTTCCTGCGCGCCCGTGATCCCGCGATCCGTCGTCGCCTCGGCCTGGAGGCGGCGACGGATGCCGAGGTCTTCGCGGCGCTGCGGCGAGCCAAGGACGCCTTTCGCGGCTGAGCCGGGCGGGCGCAGAGGAACCGACCTCCCCGGCGGCCCGCAAGGCGGACCCGCGCGAGCGCATGTTGACGTTACCACGAGCCGGCCCGAGGCTCGAGCCGAGGTCGTAGAGCGACCCCGCGCAGGGAGGTGGACCCATGAGAACGATCGGATCCGCGATCGCGACAGCAGCGCTTCTGACCCTGGTCGTAGCCGGCGGCGAGGCCGTGGCCGAGAGCTGGCGGATCCAGACGGCTCTGCCGACCGCCCACCCGGTGCACCGGGCGACCGAACGCTGGGCGGCCGATGTCGGGCGGATGACCGCAGGCCGGCTCACGATCGAGATCCTGCCCGGCGGTGCGGTGGTCCCGCCTGCCGAAATGATCGACGCGGTGAGCCAGGGCATCCTCGACGGGATGGCCACCTCCTCGGTCTATTTCACCGGTCGCGACCGCGCCTTCGCGCTCCTCGGTGATTTGATCGGCGGCTATCAGGACTGGGCGACCGCGCTCGCTTTCTGTGAATACGGCGGTGGCAAGGAGCTCTACCGCGAACTCTACGCCACCTACGGGGCCTTCACCATCGGCTGCCCCAACAGCGGTGTCGAATCGCTCGTCTCCTCCCGGCCGATCCGCGGCGTCCACGAGTTCAAGGGCGTCAAGATCCGTGCACCCGAGGGCATGGCGGCGAGCCTGTTCCGCAAGATGGGTGCTTCGCCCGTCGCCCTGCCGCCGACCGAGGTCTTCACCGCGATCGAAAAGAAGGTCGTGGACGGCGCCGACTACTCCTCCTACGCCATGAACCAGAGCCTCGGCTTCCACAAGATCGCCAAGTACCCGATCCTCCACTTCCACTCGCTGCCGGTCTACGAAGTGACCGTCAACAAGGCCAAGTGGGAGAAGCAGCCGGACGACATCAAGGCGATCCTCGAGATGTCGGTGCGGGACCTCGCGGTTCGCATCAACCTCGAGGACATGATCGCCGAGCGCGCCGCCCTCGCCGCCGACCGGGCGGGCGGGGTCGAGCCGATCACCTGGCCGCCCGAGGAACTGGCCGAGATGCGCAGGCTCGCCGCCGAGGTCTGGACAGAGTACGCCCAAGGCAGCCCGATAGCCCGCAGAGTCCTCGAGGCGCACAAGGCTTTTTTGACCAAGCTCGGCCTGTTGCAGTAGCGGCATCCAGGGGGCGGCTCGCTCGCCCCGGTCCACGTGGCCGCGGCATCGGCCGCAGCGCCGGGCGGGCCCAGCCGGCCGAGCAGAGTCGCGAGGAGGAGCCCTGGAATGAACTAACAGCGTGCCGGCCATCCGCGCAGAACGCCCTCGCGGTCCCTCGAGGGCGCGAACTTGAGAGGAAAAGATTGCAAAATCCTCAACACTGTTCGTCGGTGTGCTCGACCGCTGCCCCGGCGCTCAGAGGCCGATATAGGCTTTCTTGATGTCCTCGGAGGCGAGCATCGCCTCGGCCGGCCCCTCGCCACGGATCCGGCCGGCCTCGAGCAGATAGGCGCGGTCGACGATCTTGAGCACCTGCTGCACGTTCTGCTCGACGATCAGGACGGTCAGCCCCGAACGGGCGATCCGCCGCACGAGCTCGAAAACCTGCTGAACGATCACCGGCGCGAGCCCCGCCGATGGCTCGTCGAGCAGCAACAGGCGCGGCCCCGACATGAGCCCGCGGCCGATCGCGCACATCTGCTGCTCGCCGCCCGACATGGTCCCGGCCGGCTGGTCGCGGCGTTCTCTCAAACGCGGGAAGAGAGCGTAGACCTCCTCCAGACGCTCGGCGAAGCGTTCCCGCGCCTTGGGCGTGAAGGCGCCCATCTTGAGGTTCTCCTCGACCGTCAGTCGCGGGAAGAGTCGCCGGTTCTCCGGTACGTGCGCCACACCGAGCTCGACGACCCGGTGCGGCTGCACGTCGGCGAGATCGACCCCGTCGAGCCGGACGCGACCGGCGCGCAGCGGCACGAGCTTCGAGATCACCCTGAGCAGCGTCGTCTTGCCGGCCCCGTTCGGGCCGATCACCGCCACGGCCTCGCCCGGCTCGACCCGGAGCGACACGCCGAAGAGCGCAGTGAAGCCGCCATAGCCCGCGACCACGCCCTCGAGCTCGAGCAGCGGCTCAGCCACGGCGGGCAACCCGTTCCTGCACCGCTTCCGCCTCGCTGCCGAGATAGACTTCGATCACCTTGGGGTCGCAGGCGACCTCCGCCGGCAACCCCTCGGCGATCTTCTCGCCGTGGTCGAGGACGATGCAGCGGTCGACCACGCGCATGAGCACGCCCATGATGTGTTCGACCCAGACGATCGTGATCCTCTTCTCGCGGCGGATCCGCTCGAGCGTGTCGGCGGCCTGCTCGATCTCCGCCTCGTCGAGCCCGCCGAGCGATTCGTCGGCGAGCAGCAGGCGCGGCCGGGTAGCGAGCGCCCGGGCGAGCTCGAGCTTCTTCAGGCCGGCGGCGCCGAGCTGGTCGACGGGAGCATCGCGCTCGGTCGGCAGCCGGACGAGCTCGAGCGCCTCCAATGCGTGTCGTTCGGCGGTTTTCCGGTCGATCCGTTCGCCGTGGCCGTAATAGGCGGCCACGAGCACGTTGTCGAAGATCGAGAGCTTCTTGAACGGCCGCGGGATCTGGAAAGTGCGGCCGATCCCCTTGTGGCAGACGGCGACCGGCGAGAGGCCGGCGATTTCCTCGCCCAGGAACCGGATCGAGCCGGCGGTGGGCGCGAGCATCCCGGCGATGCAATTGAAGGTCGTGCTCTTGCCCGAGCCGTTCGGCCCGATCAGCCCCAGGATCTCGCCCTCCGCCACGTCGAAATCGACCCCGCGGACCGCCGTGAAGCCGCCGAACCGCTTGGTGAGCCCGCGAACCTCCAGCACGTCGTCCCTCAGGGCGCGTAGGCGTGGCCCTTGGGCAGCGGCAGGACCGGGTCCACCGTGGCGATCGCCTTGGGCCAGGCGATCTTGGTCTTGCCGTCGATGTACTGCATGACGACCGGCGAACTCCTGAGGTTCTGGCCCGACATCGGATGGCCGGGCGGAGCGAACTTGACGCCGTAGCCCTGCATCGTACCGCCGACGGGGATGTCGATCTCGAGCGCCGCCTTCCTCAGCGCCTCGGGGTCGAACCCGCCGTGCTTCTCGATCGCTCGCGGCAGGACGTGTTCGAGGAAGATCCAGGTGTTGTTCCAGCCCATCGAGGTGTGCGGCGGCAGCTCGCCCGGGCCTTTCACCGCCTGGTAGCGCTTGATCATCTCCTGGATCATGTCGCCCAGCCCGGGTGCCAGGGTCTTGGGATCGAGCAGCTGGGCCGCGACCGGATCGACGTTGTAGAAATAGTTGACGTCGTCCTTGAAGGTCTCACGCAACTTGTCGATCTGCCCGTAGCCGGCACCGTGCCCGATCAGAGCCTTGAACTTGAGGCCCTGCTCCTTGGCCTGGCGAAGGAAGAGCGTGATGTCCGGATTGTAGCCGGTGTGCAGGATCACGTCCGGCCGGCCGCGCCGCAGCTTGGTCACGAGCGAGGAGAGGTCGGGCGCGGAGGCCGCGTAGCCTTCCTTGAGAACGATCTGCATGCCGAGTTTCTTGCAGGTCTCCTCGTTGCCGGCGGCCACGCCCGCACCGTAGGGCCCGTCCTCGTAGATGATCGCGACCTTGAGGTCCTTGGGTTCGAGGCCGAGCTTCTCCTTGGTCCGTTCGGCGAGGAAGGTGCAGGAAGCCTCGCCGAATTGGTCGGTGTGGACCTGCGGCCGGAACACGTATTCGAGGCCCTTGTCCTTGAACACGGCCGAAGCCGTGCACACCGTGGCCCACATGAACTTCTTGGCAGCGTTGACCTTCTGCGCCATCGGCACGCAGTGCGCACTCGAATAGACGCCGAGGATCAGATCGACCTTCTCCTGGTTCAAGAGCCGCTCGGCTTCGGCGATCGCGACCTCTGCCTTGGACTGGGCATCGGCGTAGATCGCGTTGATCTTGATTCCCTTGACGCCGCCCTTCTCGTTGTAGAAATCGATCAGGGTTCGGGTCCCGATCTGCGCCGCCTCCGACCCGCCGGCGGCGAACGGTCCCGTCACGTCGTAGATCACGCCGATCTTGATTTCCTTGGGTTGGGCCGCGGCCTGATCACCCGCCAGCGCCAGAGCGATCGCCGCCGCACCCGAGAGCCACGCGATTCCTGCCGTACGCATGTTGGGCCTCCCCGCTCGCCGGCCGCGACCGTGCGGGCCGACCCGCGGCCTGTCAAGGCTCGCCCGGGGCGGGGCGCCTCAGACGCCCACGATCACGGGCGAAACGAGCCGGTGCAAGCTCTCGACCACCGCCATTGCGACGAGCACGCCGGTCTTCGGGTTGGCCGTGGTCGGCCGGATCGCCTCGCGGAAGGTGAACGAACCGAAGGCGCCGAGGGCCTCGATCTCGACCAGATGCTCGGTGATCGTCGGGTCGGCCACGATCACGAGCTCGGTACGGTCGAGCCCGGCGCCGGCGAGTGCGGCGGCCGCGGCGACGTTGACGTTCCGCGGGTAGAGCCGGGCGCCCTCGCGCACGGGCCCCGCATAGAGCGTCGCCGGGGCCCGCAGACGCGCCAGATCGACGAGCCCCTCACCGGGCGTTCCCCACCAGGCGCTCGGGTCCTTGCGGACCGTCACCCGCACCCGCTCGAGCCCACCGACCGCGGCGGCGCTCAGGATGTCGAGGGCACCGACCCCGGCCGCGAGCACCCGTAGCCGGCGGCGCGGCGCGCCGCCGTCGCGAGGGCCTCGCGGAACCCGTCGTCGACCAGCGCCCCGGCCGAGGTGACGAGCAGATCCGCACCCGCCTCGAGGCAGGCCGTCCCGTGCTCGCGCAGGGCCTCGTGGCCCGCCACTTCGAGCACCGCCTCGGGCCGCATCGCGAGGAACCGCGCCCGCTCGGTGGTCGCGAGCGGCTCCTCGGGCCGCGGCCGGCGGACCAGCACCGAGACGAGTTCGAGCCCCTCGCCGAGCCGGCCCGCCCGGGCCGCCGCCAGCACCTCGGCGCCGATCGCCCCGAGCCCGATCATGCCGATCCGCACCCTCGCCTCCTTGCCGAGCCGTGTCCCGGCCTCGATGATGCGCCTCGGGTCGGCCGGGGAGAAGCACCGTGGGAGATACCGGGGAGCTCGAGGCGCGGATCGCTTTTCTCGAAGACCAGCTGGTTGCCGCGCACGAGACCCGCGCGCTCTTCTACGCCGCGATGTTCGACGAACTCGCCCGGAGATTCGGCGAGGCCGAGGCCGAAGCGATCATGAAGGTCGTCACCTATCGGCGCGGCGCCGAGGTCGGTCGGCGCTTCGCCGGCTTCGCACCGGCCGATCTCGCGGGCCTCTGCCGCGCCTTCCTCGACTTCGTACCCGACCGGGGCCGACTGTTCGCGGCCGAAGTGCTGCGCTGCGACGGCGAGGAGCTCGCCATCCGGATGCATCGCTGCCCCTTGAAAGAGGCCTGGCAAAAGGTCGGTCTGCCCGACGAGCGGGTCGCCGCGCTCTGCCGCATCGCCGGGCGGGTCGACGACGGCACCTTCGAGGCCGCCGGCTTTCGCTTCGCCGGCACGACTTGGGAGCCCGGCCGCGAGGGCTGCTGCACGCTCGTGATCCGACCGGGGTCGGCGGCGGCCGTCGCCTGAGAGGTCTTTTGGCCCTTTTCGATCTCGGTCGGGGTCGGTGGTCCCCGAAGGTCGTGCGTTCGCACGAGCCAAGGCGATGTGCCGGCCCCGGTGGACCGAGGACGATGTCGCGATCGCCCGGACGCTGCCCGACGCGGTGGCCGGGGGCCGTTCGCCCGCCGAGCGCCGATCGACCGCTGCGGCGACGACGTCGGGGCTGCGGCGCCGGAGGTCGCCCCGGTCGATGATGCCGCCGTGCGGGATCCTGCGCGGAGAGCCGGCTGCCGAGCCCCTCAGCGACGGCCGAACAGGACCGGGAGCAAGCGGTCGCGCAGCCGGCGGCGGTAGGCGCCGAGGTCGAGCGGCCCGTGCGCCCCGGGCGGCTCGTCGAGATAGGCGGCCCGGACCGGCCCGGCCCCCGCCGCCCGCGGCGGCACCGCAGCCGGCTCGCCCGGTCGGGCCGCCAGCCCCAGGCACTCGGCTACCACTCGGGCAATCGCCGCGACCTCTCGATGCTCCGGCGAGCCCGGTGCCGCCAGGCTGACCGGGAGGCCCTCGCGATACGCACGGTCGTGCCCGTCGCGCAGGCGCAGCGGGGGGCGAGCGGCAGGCCGAGCGCCTCGATCGCCGCGAGCGGCGCGCGGACCCCGGGGTGAAGTGCGGCGATCCGGCTCGGCACGGTGAGGATCCGCGGCAGCCCGTCCCGGCGTCCGGCACGCGCCCTCTCGAGCCAGCCGATCGTGATCCGTGTCGCCGCGAGCTCGAGGGCCGTCGGCGCCACCGGCACGAGCACGAGATCGCCCGTGAGGGCGGCCGCGGCGAGCGGCAGCGGATCGGCCGGCGGCAGGTCGACCAGCACCAGGTTGGCCGCCGCGCGCAGAGCGGCGAGCTCCTCGAGCCAGGCCGGTAGGGCCGCCTTGCCGCGCAGCGGCAGGGCTCGCCGCGAGGCGCCCGCGGGGCCGCGTCGGGCTCCGGCGATCGCCGCGCCGGTCGGGTCGACGTCGGCCAACGCGAGCGCGAGCCCGGTCTCCGCGAGGGCCCCCAAGAGACCGAGCGCGAGCGTCGTCTTGCCGCAACCGCCCTTCAGGCCGGCGACCACGACCACTCGCCCCGCAGCCCGTCCCGTCTCGCCTTCGCCCAATGCGCCCTCCGATCGGACCCGTCGCCCGCCTAGCAGACCCGCCCGTGGCTGTCGCGCGGCCGGGGTCGGCCTGCCGCACCACGGGGCGCTGGGGGCCGTTAACCGATCCTTCAGGGTCCGGCGCTAGGGTCACCGAGTCGCCGAGACCGTGCCCGGGTGGTCCGTGCTGCCAGCCGTCCCCTTCGCCTTTTTCCTGGTCCCGACACTCCCCGGAGTGGCCGGTTCTCCCGTAGGGGCCGCAACGATCACGCTCTGCCCCGATCCTCGGTGCCCCAACAGCTCTCGGCCCGAGGACGAGCAGCGGGGCTATTTGATCGCGCCCGCCCGCGGGGTCTTCGAGCCACCCGGGCACGAGTTCCACTGCCGGACCCTCGCCTGGAGGCGGGCCATCGAGGCCGTCCACAAGGGCGAATCGCTCGGCCTCGTGCGGGTGCCGGCCGAGCAGGCGCCCGACCCGATCTATCCCGAGGTGCCGGCGGCCGTCGCCCTGTCGGTGATCGCGGTGCGCCGCGGCGGGGGATTCGTCTTCGAAGGGCCCGCGAGCCTCGAGCGGCGGGTCCTGCGTGCCATCCTCGGCTACGAGTTCGGCGGTCCGATCGGCGACTACCTGGCTGCGATCGGTCGCCACCCGAGACGCGTACGGCGGGTGTCGGGCCTCCACGAGGCCGTCCAGAACCTCGGGAAGCTGCTCGCTGGTCGGAACGGCGGGGTTCACGGCGATCGCTGGGTCGTCGGTCACTGTGCGGAGCGATCCGGCGAACGGCACCGGATCGGACTCGTCGAACTCGGCGTCCGCCAGAAGCTCGGGATCGGCTTTTCGCCGGTGCGCGAGGAATCGCGGAGCCTCGCCCGGACCTTCGCGGACGGTGTGCGGCGGCTGCAGGCGAGCGGCGAGCTTGCCCGGTTGCCCGCCCGGTACGGCCCCGGAGCGCTCGTGCCGGAGGGGCGGCCCTGAACCCCGAGGGGCCCCCGTCGGGCGAGCCAGCCGCTCCGGGCGCAGGCACCCGCACGCGCCGGCTCGGGCTCGAGCGGCGGATCCTCGTCCTCGTGACTCTGGTCGTCTCTCTGCTGCTCGCGGGCGACGGCCTGCACGCGATCTGGGCGCGCGGGAGGGAGCTCCATCGCGAGCTCACCGAACGGGCCGAGCTCCTGGCGACCGTCCAGACCGAGTCGCTCGCCGCGGCACTCTGGGACTTCGACGACCAGAAAGCGCTCGCGCTCTTGGCGGCACTCGAGGTCGACCCCGATCTCGCCCATGCCCGGCTCTACGACCAGGGGGGCAATGTCCGCTGGCACCGCGGCCGGCGCCCGCCACGGAGCCAGGACGTTCGGGTCGTCCGGCCGATCCTCGCCCGTCACGTCGACCCGCCACAGCCGCTCGGAGAGGTGGAGCTGTTCGTCTCCACCGACCGGGTCGAGGCCGCGGTTCGGGCGAAGGCGCTGTACCGTCTGGGCCTGCTCGCCTGCATGCTGGCCGTCGTGCCGGGCACGATCGCGCTCGGCCTTCGCGGCCTGGGCCGCCCGCTCGAAGCGATCGCCGGGACGGTGGCGCGGCTCACCCGCGGCGAGCAAGGCCTCGAGGTGCCGGGCCGCGAGCGGCCGGACGAGATCGGGGCGGTTGCGCGAGCCATGGAGAGCCTGCGACGCACGGTCGAAGACGCGGAGCGATCACGCAGTGCCGAGGCGCGCGCAGCCCACCTCGCGCTCGCCCGCACTCGCGCTGCGGTCGAGAGCGCAGGCGAGCCGATCGCCATCCTGGAGGCCGACGGCACCCCGGCCTATCTGAACCCCGCGGCCGAGCGCCTGCTGGGCGCGTCCCATCCCCCAGCGGATCGGTCGATCGGTCTTCTGCGCCTGGTCGGGGACCGGGCCACTCGGCGCCGTCTCGTCGGCGCACTGCGGTCGGGGGGAGCCTTCGCATCCGAGCTCGCGCTCCGGACCGCTGGCCGACCGATGACGGTGGAGTTGCGAATCGACCGGATCGACGGGCCGGACGGCACTCTCGCAGGCTTCGTGGTGACCGCCAGCGACGTCAGCGAGCGGCGGGCGGCCGAGGCTCGGATCCGCCACCTCGCCCACCACGATGCGCTGACCGACCTGCCCAATCGCACCTTTTTCGGCGAGCGGCTGGAGCGAGCGGTGGCCGCCGCGCTCGATGCTGGCGAGCGGGTCGCTCTCCTCCTGGTCGACCTCGACCACTTCAAGGAGGTCAACGATTCTCTCGGCCATCCCGCGGGTGACGAGCTCTTGTGCGCCGCAGCCGGCCGGTTGCGCCGTCTGGCCCCGGCCGAGACGGTCGTCGCTCGCCTCGGGGGCGACGAGTTCGCGCTTTTGCTCCTGCGGGTAGGCGATCCGGCGGTCGTCGTGGACCTCGCCGAGGCGCTCGTCGCCGCGCTCGCCGAGCCCTTCGCGCTCGCCGGTCGCATCGTGCGCAGCGGCGGCACCGTCGGCGTGGCGCTCCTGCCCGATCATGCGGATTCATCCGATGGACTGCTCCGCAACGCCGACCTCGCGCTCTACCGGGCCAAGGCCGAAGGGCGTGGCCGGATCCGTCTCTTCGACCCCGAGATCGCGATTGCGCTGCGCGAGGCCCGCGCGCTCGAGGCGTTGCTCCACGATGCCCTCGCCAGTGGTTGGTTCCGGTTGCACTACCAACCCCGCTTCGAGCTCGCCTCCGGGCGGCTCGTCGGTGCCGAGGCGCTGATCCGTCTCGCGCATCCGCGAGAGGGCCTGATCGCGCCCGGCCGCTTCGTGGCACTCGCCGAGGAACGAGGGTTGATCGTGCCGATCGGCGCCTGGGTCATCAAGGAGGCCGTGGCGCGGGCGGCCCGCTGGGCCCGACTGCCGGATGCACCTTGGCGCCTCTCCTTCAACCTTTCGCCCGTCCAGCTGCGCGAGGAGAACGTCGCAGCCCGGATCGCCGCCGCACTCGAATGTCACGCCGTGCCGGCCGACCGGCTCGAGGTCGAGATCACCGAGGGCGTCCTCCTGACCGACACGCCGGTGACGACCCGCAACCTCGAGCGGATCCGTGCCCTGGGTGTCGGCGTCGCCCTCGACGATTTCGGCACCGGATACGCGAGCTTGAGCTATCTGCGCCGTTTCCCGCTCGACCGCCTCAAGCTCGACCGTTCGTTCGTGAGCGACCTCGAGGCGGACGGATCGGCCCGCGCCGTCGCCCGTACGGTCATCGAACTCGGCCACGCCCTCGGCATGCGGGTCACCGCCGAAGGCGTGGAGACCGAGGGCCAGCTCGCCTGTCTTCGTGCTCTCGGGTGCGACGAGGCACAGGGTTTCTTGCTCGGGCGGCCGGTGGACGCGGACGTCCTGGCGTCCCTCCTGGACAGCGAGCGGCGGTCCTCGGA
>DAIOUO010000017.1:0-21511 GCA_036759485.1 Geminicoccaceae bacterium
CGGCTTTCCCGGCTGGAGCTGGCGCGCGCTCGCGCGCGCCGATCTGCCGCTCGCCTGGCCGCTCGCCCGCCTCGTGGGCGTGGCCCGCGACCTCGAGGGCTGGCTCGATCTGGCCGGCCGCTGGCTCGCGCAGGCCGCGGCCGAGGGCGGTGGGGTCGGTGCCCTGGTCAATCCGGCCGGGCTCTTCGTGGGGCTCGAGCGGCACCGGCCGCGGCCGGGCCACCGTTCGAACGGAACCGCCCTCGAGGCGGAGGCCGTGCTCGAGGTACCCTGGCTCGTGGCCCTCGAGGTCACGCCCGAGCCACGCTGCCACGCCGCCCTCCTCTCGGCCCTGGCGGGCTGCGCGCGCGCCTGGGGCTATGCGCGGATCCGGCTCGCCCGCACGGGCCCCACGGTCGACCTGCTCGACCGGATCGCGGCGCGGTTCGACCTCGTGGCCGAGCCGGACGGCTGGTGGCGAAGGATCGATTAGCGCGGAAGCTTCCCGCGCGATTTGACTCCGATCGAGGGTCATGGCAACATTCTAAAGACCTCGAGCGAGAGCATGAAGCCAGACTCCATCGGGTGAAGAGAAAGGAGAACGGAGTCAGGGGGAACGCCGCGTATGCCGATTTTTCGTTTCTATGTCGCTACTAGCGCAGTCTTCGATCCGGACACCGTATTCGAGGAAGTTGTGTCGATCGAAGTCAGCGAGACTCGGATCGTCGGTGGCATCGATGACAGTTTGTATCTACGAGTTCACGGTCGCTTTTCCTTCGCATCGGACCGCGCCTTCAGTGGCTCGCCGATCGATCGCATCGTGCTGTCCACGGATCGCGAAGGGTCGTCCCCGCTTTTCGCCGTGGAGCGGGTGGGCACGACGGTCGGCGAAATCGCCCGCGATCCGAATTCGCTCTTCGCCGGCAACGACCTGTTCATCGGCTCGCCGGGGGACGACGAGCTCACCTTTTTCGCTGCGCCGGAGCTCGGCCGCGGCAACGACACGATGCGCGGTGGCGCCGGGGACGACGCGCTGCACGGCGGTCTCGGATCCGACCAGCTGTTCGGCGAGGGGGGCGACGACACGCTCTTCATCGGTCCGGGGAAGGCGGACCGCGCGACGGGTGGCGAGGGTGGCGATACCTTCGTCCTTCTGGGAGGAAGTCGCGGCAGCGCGATCCGGGATTTCGACGCCGGCTCGGAGGACCGTCTGGAGCTGCACGCAGCCGAGCTCTTCACCGATGCCGACGCGGCCCGTGCCGACCCGGCGGGGTTCGTCCGCTTCCTGCCGACCGCGACCGGCGCCAAGCTGCAGCTCGACACGGACGGCGGCGCCGACAGCTTCGTGACCTGGACGAAGATCACGGGCGATCTCGGCTCGACCGACCTCGACGCGCTGATCGCCGCGGGAACGGTCGAGGTCGTCTGAGCCCCGAGGCGGCGCGGCTCAGCGCGCCAGGGCGGTCTCGACCTCGCGGACGCGACAACGCTCCCGCACGATCGGCGCCGCGGCCGGTTGGCCGGCACCCCTGGCGATCGGCGCCGCCACCCGCTCGTCGGTGTCGTCGCTCGTGTGCGCGCCGAGCGGATTGGCGACCTCACCGAGCCCGAACAGGTTCCGGACCGGCGCGATCTCGACGAAGACGTTGATCGGCCGCGGGCAGAGCCGCGTTTCGACACGAGCGTCGACCCACTCGACCGGCACCGGGTGGCCCACCACGTCGTTCGGGTCGCCGATCGTGCCCGGGCGAATCCGGCCGGCAGAAGCGCCCGGTCTGGCCGCGGATCTCCTGCAGCGCGTCCGGCGTCGACCGGCTGCCGAGGCTGTGGGTGACGAAGGCCAGATCGTCCCGCCCGACCCGGCTGCCGAAGCCCTCGAGGTCGGCGCCACGCGCCTTCCCCTCGGACGGGACCGGCAGCTCGTCCCGGCTGCGCGAGGCGGCCCAGCGAAGGGTTGGGCCGACGGCGCGGAGGATCCGCACGCGGTCGACCCCGGGGAAGGCGATCGGATCGGGGGCGACGTCGTCGACGAAGGCGCGCAGCGCCTGGGCGATCGAGGCCCACCGGCTCGCGAAGTGGCTGCTGCGCTCGAAGCCGGGCGCCTCCTTCGCACGACGGTCGATGATCGTCCAGGTGAGCTCGTAGAAGGCGGCATCGCGCTGGTGCCGCTCGTCGACCATGCGGGTGATCGTGACCTCGCCCGGCATCTCCTCGCCGCCGCGCGGACTCGCGAGTACGATCCGTTTCGATCGGGCGGCCGTCGCGCGCAGGCCCAGCGCTTCTGGCGGCCGGTCGGCGAGCGCGCTGCCGTGACCCGGCGGATGCGTGCCGATGCCGTGGACGTAGAGGATCGCGAGCTACCGACTGCCGGGCCCGGCCGCACCGATCGGTGGCAGTCGATCCTGCTCGGCGAGACAGGGCTGGAGCCCGTAGAAGGCCGGGGCCACAGCTCGCAGCGGCGGGTGTCCTCGGTGCTTCGCCCGGAGGCTCCGAGCACCGCCTCGGCCACTCCGCGGCCGAAGCTCTGGCAGCCGGCCAGGAGGAGAAGCGCCACGCCGATCAGGAACCGCCCGCTCATCGACCGCCCGTCGGTCGGTCGTCGATCGCCCCTTTCCGCCCCGCGGCTCGGACGCTCGCAAGCCGCTCCCGGCTGCGGCCGCGGGCCCGACTGGCGCCCGCGCCGACCACTCGCTAGACAGCCCGTGCCATGACGCTGGTCACCACCACGGCCGATCTCGCCGCGCTCTGCGCCCGCCTCGCCCGCGAGCGCTACGTCACGGTCGACACCGAGTTCATGCGCGATCGGACCTACTGGCCCAAGCTCTGCCTCGTCCAGCTCGCGGGCGAATGCGAAGCGGCCGCGGTCGACGCGCTCGTTCCGGGCCTCGACATGGCACCGCTTCTCGCGCTCATGGCGGACGAGCGGGTGCTCAAGGTGTTCCACGCCTGCCGGCAGGACCTCGAGATCTTCTGGCTCTTGATGAAGGGCCGGGTCCCGCGACCGATCTACGACACCCAGGTGGCGGCGATGGTCTGCGGTTTCGGCGAGGAGGTGGCCTACGACACGCTCGTCCAGAAGGTGGCCAAGGCCCGGCTCGACAAGAGCTTCCGCTTCACCGACTGGTCGAGGCGACCGCTCACCGAGGCCCAGCTGCGCTACGCGCTCGCCGATGTCACGCACCTGCGGGTGATCTACGAGCGGCTCGCGAGCCGGATCGACGCCACCGGTCGGACGGCCTGGGTCGAGGAGGAGCTCGCCCGCATCGCCGACCCCGCGCAGTTCGAGCAGCCCCCCGAGGAGGCCTGGCGGCGGCTCAAGATCCGCACGCGCGATCCGCGCTTCTTGGCGGTCGTCCAGAAGCTCGCCGCCTGGCGCGAACGCACCGCCCGAGCCAAGGACCTGCCGCGCCAGCGGGTGCTCCGGGACGATCTCCTGCTGGAGATCGCCGCCCACAAGCCGCGGACGGTCGAGGAGCTGCGCGGCCACGAGCGGATCAGCCTCGACCGGGCGAGCCTCGCCGGGGTCGTGGCGGCGGTCGAGGAGGCGCTCGCGATCCCGGCGGCGGATCTGCCGGAGATCGTCGAGCCGGTCGAGCCGCCGCGCGGCATCGGTCCGCTCGTCGACATGCTCAGGGTGCTCCTCAAGATCTGCTGCGAGGAGGCGGACGTGGCCCAGCGGATGGTGGCGAGCACCGCCGACCTCGAGGCGATCGCGATGGACGACGAGGCCCCCGTGCCGGCGCTCACCGGCTGGCGGCGGACGATCTTCGGCGAGGCGGCTTTGGCCTTGAAGCAGGGCAGGATCGGGCTCGCCGTCAGGGACCGGCGGCCCGTGGTACTGGCCCTGCCGGGTCGCGGGTGAGCGTCCTCGTCGTCGGCCGCGGTTTTCTCGGCCGCGCGATCGCGGCGGTTCTCGGTTCCGCGGGCCGCCTCGTCGGGCACGACCGCCTCGAGGATCCCGCCCTGCTCGACGGTGTCTCGAGTGTGGTCTGGGCGGGCCGGCACCCCACCCTCGGCACCCGCTCCTGGCGGATCGAGGAGGATCTCGAGCCGCGGCTCGCCGCCCGTGCGGCCGAACGCGGCATCGCCTTTCTCTCGCTCGGCACCCGGAAGGTCTACGCGCCCTCCCCGTATCCCTCGCGCGAGGACGACCCGCTCGGCCCGGCCGACCTCTACGGGGCGCAGAAGCTCGCCCTCGAGGAGCGCCTCGCGGCGATCCCGGGCCTGCGGCTGACCCGGCTCCGGCTTTCCAACCTGTTCGGCTACGAGCGCGATCCGAACCGATCGAGCTTCCTCGCGCGACTCCTCCACACGCTCGCCCGGGAGGGCGAGGTGCGGCTCGACGCGAGCCCCTTCACGGTCCGCGACTTCCTCCCGGTCGGGACGGGTGCCGGCTGGATCGCCCGGCTCGCGCTCGAGCCGCCCGGCGGGATCGTCAATCTCGGCTCGGGCGTGGGCACGCCGATCGGCCGGCTCGCGCTCGCCGTGATCGAGGGGTTCGGCCGCGGGCGGCTCGTCGTCGAGGCCCCGGTCGAGCGCGACGGCTTCGTGCTCGAGGTGACCCGGCTGCGCGCGCTCCTGCCCGAGGCGGTTCTGGCACCCGAGGCGATCCTCGCTGCCTGCCGGGCGATCGGCCGGCGGCTCGCGGCCGACCTCTAGCGCAGCCGGGTCGGGCGGAAGCGGTGGCTCGGCTCGACGAGCTCTTTCTGCGCCTCGACCAGCAGGAGCTCGCGCGAGCCCGCCTTCCAGGTGACCTCGACGAGGCCGTACATCGCCGAGGCGGTGCGGGCGAGGGCCGCCTCGGGATCGCCGGTGCGGAGCCATTCGCCGAGAAGAAGGGCCGCGAAAGCATCGCCCGTGCCGTTGAGTGTGACGGGAAGGCGCGGCGTCCAGACCACGAAGGAGCCCTCGGCACTGTCGGCGAGCATGCCGAGCAGGCCCTCCTGGTCGGGCAGGGCAAGGCTCGTGACGACCACGAGCCGGGGCCCGCGGGCACGCAGCCTCGCCGCCGCCTCGAGCGCGTCTTCGAGGTTGCGGACCTCGATCCCGGAGAGGAAGGAGAGTTCGAAGCGGTTGGGCTTGACGATCGTGGCGAGGGGCAGCACGCGATCGCGCAGGAGTTCGGGGACGCCGGGGCGGACGAACACCCCGCGGCCGTCGTCGCCGATGACGGGGTCGCAGGCATAGACCGCTTCGGGACGGTGCCGGCGGACGCGCTCGACCGCTTCGATCACGATCGCGGCGGTCCCGGGGTCGCCGAGATAACCCGAGAGCACGGCGCGGGCGCGGGCGAGTGCACCCCGCTCCTCGAGGCCCTCGAGAATCTCGCGCTGCCAGTCGGCCGCCACGGGCCGGCCGCGGAAGGCGCCGTAGCCCGTGTGGTTGGAGAACAGGACCGTCATGATCGGCCAGACCTCGAAGCCCAGCCGCTGGAGCGGGAAGATGGCGGCGCTGTTGCCGACATGGCCGTAGGCGACGTGTGACTGGATGGAGAGGATGCCCTGCACGGGACGGTGCTCCGAGGCGAGGCCGCCCTTTGCGGCGGCGATGCGGGGCCTTCCGCAGACACCGCGCCCGGCCGTCGCGGAAGCGCCATTCGGGGAGAAACGGGATGAGCCGCTTGGAGGATCTGAGGGTCGACTACGAGGGGCCGATGCTGCTCGAGGAGCAGGCGGCCGAAGATCCCTTCGACCAGTTCGACACCTGGCTGCACGAGGCGCTCGGCGCCGGCCTGGTCGAGCCCAACGCGATGGCGCTCGCGACCGTGGGCGAGGACGGTCGACCCTCGCTGCGGATGGTGCTCCTCAAGGATTTCGACAGGCGCGGCTTCACCTTCTACACGAACTACGAGAGCCGCAAGGGGCGGGAACTCGCCCTGCGGCCCGTGGCGGCGCTCCTCTTCTTCTGGGACAAGCTGCATCGCCAGGTACGGATCGAGGGGCCGGTCGAGAAGGTCGGTTCGGCGGAGGCCGATGCTTATTTCGTGAAGCGCCCCTACGGGAGTCGGATCGGCGCGCTCGCGAGCCCGCAGAGCCGGCCGATCGACCGCCACGAGCTCGCCCGCCGGTTCCAGGAGCTCGCCGAGCGCTATGCGGAGGACCCGCCGCGGCCGCCGCATTGGGGCGGCTATCGGGTCGTGCCCGATCGGTTCGAGTTCTGGCAGGGACGTCGCTCGCGGCTGCACGACCGGCTCGAATATCGCCGGGCGGGCTCGGGCTGGGAGCGCGTGCGCCTCGCCCCCTGAGCGGCGGCGCCGCTTGCCGCGCCCGCCTTCCTCCGCCATCTTCAAGCTGGCCGGCGGAGGGTAGCGGGCGATGACCGAGCGCAAGAACGTCTTCATCACGGGGGCGAGCCGTGGGATCGGGCACGCCACGGCGGCTTATTTCGTCCGCCAGGGCTGGCGGGCGATCACCTGCTCGCGCGAGGAGGTGCCGCCGCAATGCCCCCGCAACGAGCGCCACGCCCACATCACGATCGATCTTTCCGAGACCCGTCGTCTCTCCGAAGCGGTGGCCCAGCTCGAGCACATCCTGGACGGCCAGGAGCTCCACGCGCTCGTCAACAACGCCGGCTATTCGCCCAAAGCCGAGGGCGGCAAGCGGCTCGGCTGTCTCGACGGGACCATGGAGGTCTGGGAGAAGACCTTCGCGATCAACTTCTTCGCACCCGTCTATTTCAGCCGCGCCTGCGCGCCCCTGCTCGCGCGGAGCAAGGGCTCGATCGTCAACCTGACCTCGATCGCCGGGTCACGGGTGCATCCCTTCGCCGGCTCCGCCTACGCCACCAGCAAGGCCGCCTTGACCGCCCTCACCCGCGAGCTCGCGGCCGATCTCGCCCATCTCGGCATCCGCGTGAACGCGGTCTGCCCGGGCGAGATCAACACCGCCATTCTCTCGCCCGGTACCGAGCAGCTCGTCGAGCGGATCCCGCTGAAGCGGCTCGGCTCGCCGGAGGAGGTGGCCTCGATCATCTACTTCCTCTGCAGCGAGGGTGCCTCCTACATCACGGGTGCGGAGATCCCGGTCAACGGCGGCCAGGACGTCTATTGAGGCGGGGCCGGCGGGCCGGCGGCCGCGAGCGCGTTCGATCGGGCTTCCGCGCGGCGGACGGTGAGCCAGCTCGGGGCTCGCTCGCCGGTCGGAGGGTGCGCCGGTTCGGCGGTGAAGGCGGGCCCCGAGGGGCCCGCCCACGGTTCCGCATCGCCCGTCCCGAGCGCCGGCCCCTCGAGGGCCGTGAGCAACTGCAAGGCGAATGCCGCCAGCGCGGCCGACCCGGGCATCCCGTTCCTCCACCTCCGACGCCCGATCCTGGCGGATCGGCGTTGCGGGGCAGTTAACGGGCGCGAGGTTTCGCGAGCGTGCCGCCTTCGGATGTGCCGGGATTCGAGGATCGCGCGGCGGCTCAGGGCTCGCGCGGCGCGGTGTCGGCGGGCGCGAGCGGCCGCATCTCGCGGTCGAAGCGGTCGAGCCTCGGCATCGGCAGGGGCTCGAGCCGATCGAGCGCTCGCAGGTAGCGCTCCAGCGCGTCGAGCATCGCCCCTCGTGCCGCCTCGTCGACATAGGGCACGTGCCAGGCCACGAAGGGGGGCAGCACGCGGTAGCCCACATAGCCGAGCGTGCCCTGCAAGAGATGCTTGAGCATGCCCTCGAGCGGGCCGTGGATGCCGCCCTCGGCGAGCATGTGCTCGCGCGAGCCGGCGGTGATCAGGCAGAGCGCCCGCCGCCCGGCCAGGCCGCCCCGGTCGTAGAAGCGCCGGCCGCCGTAGAACGGGCCGGAGAGCAGCACCCGGTCGATCCAGCCCTTGAGGATCGCCGGCACCGAGAACCACCAGAGCGGAAAGCAGAGCAGCAGGAGCTCGGCCGCCATCAGCTTCTCCACCTCCGCCGCGATGTCCGCGGCGAGCGTCCCGGTCTCGAAGGCGTGGCGCTGCTCGAGGGCGTAGACGAGGTAATCGGGATCGCGCCGGTCGCGGAAGTCCTCGGCCTTCGCCACCGGGTCGAAGCGCATCGCGTAGAGGTCGGAGACCGTCACCGCGTGGCCCGCGGCTTCCAGCGTCGCGATCGCCCGATCCCGCATCGCCGCGCAGAAGGAGTGCTTTTCGGGGTGGGCGTGGACGAGGAGCAGGTTCACGGTGCGATCCCTCGCAGACGAGCGCTTCGCCGGCGCAGGAGCTCGGCCACCACGAGGAGGAGGACGGCCAAGGCCACGAGGATGGTGGCGGCCGCCAGGATCTCCGGGTTGATCTCCTCGCGGATGCCGTCGAACATCTGTCGCGGCAGGGTGCGCTGCGCGGGGCCGGTCAGGAAGAGCGCCACCACCACCTCGTCGAAGGAGGTGACGAAGGCGAAGAGGGCCCCGCTCACCACGCCCGGTGCGATGATCGGCAGCGTGACCTTGCGGAAGGCGAGCCAGGGCGGGGCGCCGAGGCCGTGCGCGGCGCGCACGAGCGTGGGATCGAGGGCGCCGAGCGTGGCCGAGACGGTCACGAGCACGAAGGGCGCGCCCAGCACCGTATGCGCGACGGCGAGGCCCAGAAGGCTACTCGTGAGGCCGAGCCGCTCGTAGAAGAAATAGGCGCCGGTCGCGAGGATGATGACCGGCACGATCATCGGCGAGAGCATGAGCGCCATGAGGAAGCCCTTGCCCGGCAAGCGGGCCCGGGCGAGGCCCACGGCGGCGAGCGTGCCGAGGACGGTGGCGAGCAGCGTGGCGATCGCGCCCACGATCAGGCTGTTGCCGAGCGTGATCCGCCAGGGCTCGTGCTCGATCAGGCGGGCGTACCAGCGAAGGCTCAGGCCCGGCAGCGGGAAGTGGAGGAAAGCGCCGGCCGAGAAGGAGAGCGGCACGATGACCAGGATCGGCAGGACGAGGAAGAGGAGGACCAGAAGCGCATAGACCCAGAGCGCGGCGCGGCCGAGGAGCCCGCTGCCGAGCATCGCTCAGGCGAGCCGGAGCCGGTCGATGCCCACGAGCCGGGCATAGACCCAGTAGAGGAGGAGTGTGGCGACCAGGAGCAGCGTGGCGAGTGCGGCGGCCATCCCCCAATTGGCGGTCTGCAGCGTGAAGAAGGCCACGAAGTAGCTGATCATCTGGTCGGCCGCACCACCCACCAGTGCCGGAGTGATGTAGTAGCCGAGGGCGAGGATGAAGACGAGCAGGCAACCCGCTGCCACCCCCGGCATGGAGAGCGGCAGATAGACCTTGCGGAAGGCGAGCAAGGGCGTGGCGCCGAGGGAGAGTGCGGCCCGGGTCAAGGAGAGCGGGATGCCGCGCATGACGCTGTAGAGCGGCAGGACCATGAAGGGCACGAGCACGTGGGTCATGGCGACCAGCACGCCCGTGCGGTTGAAGACCAGCGCCACGGGTTCGGCCAGGAACCCGAGACGGACGAGCAGATCGTTGATCACGCCTTCCCGCTGCAGGAGCACGATCCAGGCGGCGGTGCGCACCAGGAGCGAGGTCCAGAACGGCAGGAGCACCAGGATCAGGAGCGGGTTGGCCCAGCGCTCGGGAAGGGTGGCGAGGAGATAAGCGAGGGGATAGCCCAGGATCAGGCAGAAGAGGGTGACGAGCGCGCTGATCCAGAAGGTCCGGGCGAGGATGTCGAGATAGATCGCCTGGTCGGGCGGCACGCGGACGATGGCGTCGTGATCGTCGCGGTGCAGGTCGACCGCGGCCAACAGGAAGATGTCGGTCCAGGGTCGAGCGGCGCGCCGCAGCCCTGCCCAGATGGCGGGCTCGCCCCAGGCCGGATCGATCGCCACGAGCGTCTCGAGCCAGCTCCCCTGCGGGTCGTCGGGCAGGCGCCGGGCGGTCGAGAGGATCAGGTTGCGCCAGCCCGCCTCTTCGCGGTTGAGCCGCTGGGCGACCATGGCCGACCGGCGGCGGGCGTGCGCCTCCTTGAGCTCCGTCGCGACGATCGCCACCACGGGCTCGGGCGGCGGCCCGAGTCCCTGCCAGGCGCGCAGCGCCTCGGCACTGCGCGGCATGGCGGTGGCGAGCTCGGTGTTTTCGACCGCCTTGGCGAGCATGCCGAGGATCGGCAGCAGGAAGAAGACGACGAGAAAGCCGGTCAGCGGCAGCGCCAGGGCGAGACCGCCGAGCGCACTGCGCCGCTCGGCGCGGCGCAGTGCGCGGCGCAGTTCGAGGGTGGCCGTGGCCATCAGCGAGGCCGGCGGACGGCCGCCGCGCTCGCTGCGACCGTCCGCCCGCGGCTCACTTCTGCGCCGCCCAGGCGTTGAACCGCTCGGTCAGCTTCTCGACGTTCTCGACCCAGAAGCTCGCGTCGAAGAACACGCCGTGCGGCAGGTTCTGCGGCGAGGAGGGGATGTCGGCCGCGAACTCGGCCGGCACGAGCTTGCCACCGTCGACATGGGTCGGGCCGTAGGGAATGATCGCCGGCAGCTTGGCCTGATTCTCGGGCCGGGTCAGGTACTGGACGAGCTTGAAGGCCTCGGCCTTCTTCGGCGAGTTCTTGAGAATCACCCAGGAGTCGATCTGGTAGACGAAGCCGGCGTTCCAGGCGATCTTGAAGTTGCGCTTGTCCTGGCGGTTGGCGGCGGTGATGCGACCGTTGTAGGCCGAGGTCATGGCGACCTCGCCCGAAGCCAGGAGCTGCGGCGGCTGGGCACCGGCCTCCCAGAAGATCAGGTCCTTCTTGATGCTGTCGAGCTTGGCGAAGGCCTTGTCGATTCCGCCGGGGGCCCTGAGCGCCTCGTAGACCTTGGCCGGGGGCACGCCCTGCGCCATCGTCGCGAACTCGAGGGCCTGGCGCGGCCCTTTGCGGAGCGCGCGCTTGCCCGGGAATTTCTGGGTGTCGAAGAAGTCCGCCCAGGAGGCCGGTCCACCGGTCGGGAACTTGTTGCCGTCGTAGGCCAGGATCGTGGCCCAGACGATGGCACCCACGCCGCATTCGTGGACCGCGGCCGGCAGGAACTTGTCCTTGCCGCCGAGGGCCTGCCAGTCGAGCGGCTCCAGGATCCCTTCTTCGCAACCCAACACGAGCTCGTCGGTCTCGACCTGGACGACGTCCCACACGGGCGTGCCCTGCGCCTTGGTGCGCAGGACCCCGATGCCGCCGTCCCAGGTGTCCTCGACGAGCTTGATGCCGGTCTCCTTCTGGAAGGGCGCGAAGTAGAGCTCGCGCTGGGCGTTCTGGTAGGCGCCGCCCCAGGAGGTGATGGTGAGATCGCGGGCCGCCGCGGGCAGGGCCGCGGTCAAAAGGGCCGCCGCGAAGGCAGCCGCGAGCGTTCCGGTCGAGCGCATCCGATCCTCCCAGCCGAGCGTTCGGTGCGCGGCAGATTGGCGCCCCGCGCAGGCCTCGTCCAGGCCCGGATCAGCGCCGGGCGGCGGCTTCGACCGGAAGGAGCGCCCGCAACCCCTCGCGATAGGACGGATAGGCGAGCCGGACACCGAGCTCTTCCTTGATCCGGGTGTTCCGCACCCGCCGATTGTCGCGATAGAAGCTCCGCGCCATGGGCGAGAGCTCGGCCGTCTCGAACGGTTCCGCGGGCGGAGGCGGAACGCCCAGGAGCTCGGCCGCGAAGGTCACGACGTCCTGGGGAGGGGCCGGCTCGTCGTCGCAGACATTGTAGATCCGGCCCGGGTTCGGTCGCGCCATCGAGGCCTCGAGGGTGGCCGCGATGTCGTCGACGTGAATGCGCGAGAAGACCTGCCCGGGCTTGACGATGCACCGCGCGTTGCCGTCGAGCAGCTGGCGCAGTGCGTTGCGGCCCGGACCGTAGATGCCGGCCAGGCGGAAGAGGTGGACCGGCAGGCCCGAGGCCAGCCAGGCGGCCTCGGCGCGGGCCCGCCGGTCGGTGCGCGCCGTCGTGGGTTCGAGCGGGGTGAGTTCGTCGACCCAGCCGCCGCCCCGGTCGCCGTAGACGCCCGTGGTGCCGAGCCAGCCGATCCAGGCGAGCCCGGCGAGCCGGCGCAGATCCTCTCCGTGCCGGTCGAGCACGGGATCGCCCGATTCGTCGGGCGGGATCGAGACCAGGACGTGGGTGACGCCCGCGAGTGCTTCGGCGGGCAAGGGCCGGCCGCGCTCGAACAGCCAGCCCTGACGGCCCGGCCCGGCCATCCGCACGAGCTTCTCGGCCGAGCGGGTGGTGCCGCGTATCTGCCAGCCGCGGGTAGCGAGCCGTTCCGCCAGATGGCGGGCGACGTAGCCGTAGCCGAAGCAGAGCAGGATGGGCACCGGCGCCGCCGCTCCCGATTGACAAGGTCGACCATATGGTACGACCTCGAAAGGAGATGGTCGTTTCCGGTCGGGAGGCAAGTCGCACCGTGACCCGTCTCGTCGTTTCGACCGTCGGGACCAGCCTGTTGACCAACCGCGCCGACCCCGCCCAGCTGCCGCTCCTGCGGCGGACGGCGAACGCTCGCGAGCGCGACCTGGCACCCGCCGATCGCGGGCCGCTCGAGAGCCTTTTGGCCGAGCGTCGACGGCGGCTCGCCCAGGCCGATCCGGTCGAGGCGCGCAAACTCAGCGCCGAACTCAACGGGCTCCTCGCCGTCCCCGGTGTCCTCGAGCGCGGCGGCTTCGTTCCCGAGATCCAGCACCTGTTGATCGCCACCGACACGGCCCAAGGCCTCGCCGCGGCCGAGATGGTGCGCGACTGGATCGCCGCGCGGGAGGGCACCGTCGAGCTCCTGCGCGTGGCCGATCTGCGCACCGACGAGCTCGCGAGCTTCTCCACCGCCCTTTCCGACCTGGCGCTGCAGCTCCTGGAGTGGACCCGGGGCCAGCGGGTCACCCTCAATCTCACGGGCGGCTTCAAGAGCGTGAACGCCTTCTTGCAGTCCCTCGCGATGTTGCAGGGCTGGGAGAGCGTATTCCTGTTCGAGAACGCCCGCGAGCTGTTGCGCATCCCGCGCTTGCCCGTGCAGTGGGACGCGGTGGCGGCGATCGCGCCGTATCTTCCGGCACTCAGGCGCCTGCGGGCGGTCGGCTCCCTGCCGATCGGCGAGTTGGCCGACCTGCCCGAGAGCCTGGTCTTCGCCGACGGCGAGGAGGCCTGCCTCTCCGCCTGGGGTACCGCCCTCCTGGCTCAGGCCTGCGAGCGGGTCTACGGCGAGCGCCTGCAGCCTCCCGCCGTCCCCGAGCTCGTCTTCACCGACGCCCTCGAGCGCGAGGCGCGTCGGCTCGCCCCCGACGAGCTCGCCAAGCTCAACCGGCAGCTCGACGCACTCGCCCGCTGGGTGGCGACCGACGGGCGCGAGAACCCGCGGAGTCTCGACGTGAAGAAGCTCGCGGGTAACCCCACCCCGCCCTCGACGCATCAGATCGACGCCTGGACCGGTACCGCCAAGCGCCTGTTCGGGCATTTCGAGGACGGCCGCTTCGTGGTCGACCGGCTCGGCGATCACTTGTGAGCCGCGGCCCACTCGGCGCGAACCTCGGGGTCCGCCTCTGCGGGCTCGAGACGCGCGCGTCGCAGGGCGAAGCGCGCGGGCTCGGCGAGCCGGCCGAGCGCCCAGATCGCCGCCCCGCGGACGAGCGGCGAGGGGTCCGCGAGCCGTTCCTCGACCACGGGCAGGAGCCTCGGCTCGCCGCTGTTGCCGATCGCCACGAGGACGTTGCGCAGGAAGCGGTCGCGGCCGATCCGCTTGATCGGAGATCCCGCGAACAGCCGGCGGAAGTCCGGATCGTCGAGCCGGGCGAGGGTCTCGAGCGGCGGCCGGACGAGCTCGGGACGGGCGGCGAGCCCGATCTCGCGCGCAGCCGCCGCGAACTTGTTCCAGGGGCAGACCGCGAGACAGTCGTCGCAGCCGTAGATCCGATTGCCCAGCAGCGGCCGCAGCGCGTGCGGGATCGGCCCGGGATGTTCGATCGTGAGGTAGCTGATGCAGCGCCGCGCATCGAGCCGGTAGGGTGCCGGGAAGGCGCCGGTCGGGCAGACCTCGAGGCAGCGCCGGCAGGTGCCGCAACGATCGGTCTCGGGCGGGTCCCGCGGCAGCTCGGCCGTGGTCAAGATCACGCCCAGGAAGAGCCAGGAGCCGTGGGTACGGCTCACGAGGTTGGTGTGTTTGCCCTGCCAGCCGAGCCCGGCCCGTTGAGCCAAGGGTTTTTCCATGACCGGGGCGGTGTCGACGAAGACCTTGACCGCGCAGCCGGTGCGCGCCGCGAGCAGCCCGGCGAGCTCCTTGAGCCGGCCCTTCAAGAGATCGTGATAGTCGCGGTTCCTCGCATAGACGCTGATATAGCCGCGATCGCGGGCTGCGAGCTCGGGCAGCGGATCGGCCGCGGGCGCGTAGGAAATGCCCGTGACGAGCGCGGAGCGGGCCGCGGGCCAGAGCCGGCTCGGGTCGGCCCGGATTTCGGGCGTGCGGGCGAGCCAGCCCATCGCCCCGTGCATCCCGGCTTCGAGGAAGCCGGCGAGCCTTCGCCCGACCTCGGCCGGCAGGCTCGGGTCGGTCACCCGCGGCGGCAGGAGCCCGAGCCCGAGCGCGCGCTCGCGCAGCCGGGCCATCAGGCGTCCCGGCGGTAGCGCCACCGCGGCGGCCGTCATTTCAGAAATCCGGGTCGTCGTAATGGGCGGGCGGGGTGATGCCGGTGACGCGGTCGGCGAGGATCGGGCGGAAGGAGGGACGCGACTTCATCTTGGCGTACCATTCCCGCGCTCCTTGGGCCTCCGCCCAGGGCACGTCGCCCAGATAGTCGAGCACCGAGAGGTGGGCGGCGGCGGCGATGTCGGCCATGGTGAGCCGGTCGCCGGCGAGCCATTTGCGCTGCTGCCAGAGCCAGTCGATGTAGGCGAGGTGGAGCCGGATCGCCTGGGCGCCTCGGCGGAGCGCGTCGGAAGAGGGAAAGCCGGCTCGCTTCCAGCGCTTGACGACCTTCTCCCGCCACAGGGGATCGCTCACCTCGCGGGCGAACTTGCTGTCGAACCAGGCGACGAGCCGGCGCGTCTCGGCCCGCTGCTCGAGCGTGTCGCCGAACAGCGAGGTCCTGGGATGCGCCTCCTCGAGATATTCCTCGATGGCGGCGCTGTCGCAGATCACGAGATCGTCGTCCACCAGGACCGGGACCTCGCCGGCCGGGTTGAGCTCGAGGAACCAGTCTTCGCCGGCCCACGGCTGGACCTCGACGAGCTCGAAGACGAGCTGCTTCTCGCGCAGGGCCACCCGGATCTTGCGACAGTAGGGGCAGAGCGGAACGTGGTAGAGACGGAGCATGACGGGTCCGGTTCCGACGCGCCGAGCCTTGAAACCGCAACGCGGCTCCGGGTGCAAGCATCTTGCCAGCGGCACGAACGGCGGCCAGCCTGCCGGCCGCGCTTCGGGAGGAAACCATGCCTCGAGCCCCCTCGCGGCACCGGGCGGTCGTCGTGGGCCTCGGTGCGGCCGCGGCACCGCACCTGCGCAGCCTGCTCGACCTCGCCGATCGGGTAGAGATCGCCGCCGCCGTGACCCGCAGCGCCGAACGGCGCGCCGCCGTCGCCGCATCCTTTCCCGGCGTTCCGGTGACGGACGACCTCGAGGGGGCGATCGCCGACCCCTCGATCGACCTCGCCTTCGTCCTGACCCCACCCGATGCCCGGGAAGATCTGATCGGCCGGCTGGCCGCCGCCGGCAAGCACCTGCTGTGCGAGAAGCCGATCGAGCGGACCACGAGTGCCGCCGAGCGGATCGTGCGCGCCTGCGAGGCCGCGGGCGTGCGGCTCGCGGTGATGTTCCAGATGCGCATGCGCGAATCCTCGCGACGGCTGAAGGCGCTCCTCGATTCGGGTGAGCTCGGCCGGCTCGGCTTCGTCGAGGTGCGGGTCCCCTGGTGGCGGCCCCAGTCCTATTACGACCAGCCGGGGCGCGGTACCTTCGGCCGCGACGGCGGCGGTGTCCTGATCACCCAGGCGATCCACACGCTCGACCTGTTGATCCACCTCCTGGGCCCGGTGCGCGAGGTCGCGGCGGTGGCGGCGACGACGGCGCTGCACCGGCTCGAGGGCGAGGATTTCGCGGCCGCCGGCCTGCTCCTCGAGGGCGGCGTGCCGGGCTCGCTGATGGCGACCACCGCGGCGTTCCCGGGCGGGCCCGAGCAGATCCTGATCGTGGGCGAGCGGGCGAGCGTGCTCCTCGAGGGTGGGACCCTCCTCCTCCGGCGCCCGGACGGTACCGAGGAGCGGATCGGCGAGGCCGGCGGGACCGGCGGCGGGGCCGCCTTCATGGACTTCCCGCACGACTGGCACCGGGCGGTGATCGCCGATTTCCTCGATGCGGTGGAGGAGGGACGCGAGCCGGCCGTCTCCGGCCGCAGCGCGCTTCGCGTGCACCGGCTGATCGATGCGCTGCTGCTCTCGGCCCGCCGCGGCCGACGGCTGCGCGTGGAGGGCTGAGGTCTGCGGCGCGGAGCCTCTCAGGGCCGCCAGTCGAGATCGTCCTCGGGCGGTGCGACGAGCAATTCGTCGAGCGTCCAGGGGCAGTGCGTCGGCAGCCCCGTAGCGGCTTCCTGCTCGCCATAGGCCAGCAGCCCGCGCGCGGCGCGGCGGCGGCCCTCGGAGTAGATCTCGTCGAGCACGGGCTCGATCTCGCGCCGGATCGTCGGCGTCAGCCGGCGGCGGGCGCCCGAGCAGGCCTCGTCGAGGTTGTCGAGCCAGCCGAGCCTGGGTTCGCGCGCCGGCGAGTGGGCGAGCTTCAGCCGATGCTCGACGATCCGGGCGAGCTGGCTCCAGACCGCGTGCCGCTGCTCCTTTCCCAGATCCTCCAACTGCTCGGCGAGGTGCGCGAGGTCGAGGGGACCGTTCCAGTGCTCCGCCTCGAGCCGACGCAGAGCGGCCGCCTGTTCCTTCGTCCAGGCGTAGAAATCCTCCTCGTAGAGCTCGGCGATCCGGGTGGCCATCCGTCCCTCCCAATTCGAAGATAGCACGGCTGTTCGGGCCCGCCAGCCGAGCCCCTCCGCTCGGCGCCCGCGACCGCGCCGCGCCTCCACTGCCGCCACGGTGTCGATGGCCTCGACCACGGCGCCCCGGTCGCCGTCGCCGACGTCCCGGGCGCGGGCCGTCTGGTGGAGGCGATGCGCGGGCTCGCCGGGCGGCGTCGGCACGGCCCGCTCTCGCCCCCCGGCGCCAGCGGATGCGCGACGGCTCTTTCGTGCGGGGTCGATGCGCGCTTCGAGACCCGGCCCGGCGCCGAGCAAGGGTTCACCTTCCGGGCCCGGCACTGCTACGACCAGCCCTCGGCCGAGCGTGCCCGGGAGGGAGTTTTCGCCCCCGTCCGCCGCAGGCTCGATCGTCCCCGACGACGAGCGCCGATCACGAGCGAATCGAGCCCGAACCGAACAGGAGCCGATCCATGGACCCGACGCATACGGTGCCCAAGTTCGGCGTGTCGCAGAGCGTGCCGCGCACCGAGGACCCGCGCCTTCTGACCGGCGGCGGTCGGTACACCGACGATCTCGCGCTGCCCGGCATGCTGCACGCGACCCTGGTCCGCTCGACCGTGGCGCACGGGATCCTGCGCCGGGTCGACATCGAGGCGGCCCGCGCCGCTCCGGGCGTTCGGCTCGTGCTGACCGGGGCCGACCTCCTGGCCGCGGGTTACGGCACCCTGCCCTGTGTGGTGCCGCTCACGAGCCGCGACGGCCGCCCCATGATCGTACCGCCCTTCCCCGCCCTGGCCACCGACCGCGTGCGCTGGGTCGGCCAGCCGATCGCCATGGTGGTCGCCGAGACGGCGACCGCCGCGCGCGACGCGGCCGAGCTCGTCCGGGTCGAGATCGAGCCCCTGCCGGCGGTCGTCGACGTCGAGGCGGCGCTCGCACCCGGGGCACCCCGACTCTTCCCGGAGATGCCGGACAACGTCGCCTTCGACTGGTGGTGGGGGCCGCAGGAGGAGGTCGAGCGGGCGATCGCGACCGCTCGCCACGTGACGCGCGTGCGCCTCCACAACAACCGCGTGGTCGTGAACCCGATGGAGCCGCGCGGGGCGATCGCCAGCTTCGAAGACGGCCGCTTCGTGCTGCGCACCGGCTGCCAGGGCGTGTTCGGGCTCAGGGCTCAGCTCGCCGGCGTGCTGAAGGTCCCGGTCGAGCAGGTCCGGGTGCTGGCCTTCGACATCGGCGGCAGCTTCGGCATGAAGGCCTCGACCTTCCCGGAGCATCTACCGCTCCTGCACGCGGCCAAGGTCCTGGGCCGCCCGGTCAAGTGGATCAACGACCGCTCGGAGAGCTTCCTTTCGGACTATCACGGCCGCTCCTCGATCCTCGAAGGCGAGCTCGCCCTCGACGCCGCGGGCAATTTCCTGGCCGTACGAGTGACGGGGCTCGGCGAGCTCGGCGCCTATGTCACGGCCTACGGGCCCGCGATCCCGACCATGGTCGTGCAGAAGAACGTCGCGAGCCTCTACCGCACCCCGCGCCTCGCCTTGCGCATCAAGGGGGTGGTGACCAACACCGTGCCGATGACCGCCTATCGGGGCGCGGGTCGGCCCGAGGGCGTCTATCTCATGGAGCGGCTCGTCGAGCAGGCCGCGCGCGAACTCGGCCGCGACCCGATCGCGCTGCGCCGCCAGAACCTCATCCGGCCGGAGGAGCTGCCCTTCGCCTCGGCTTGCGGCCTCAGCTACGATTCGGGCGATTTCGAGGCGGTGCTGGATGCCGCCCTCGCCCGTGCCGACTGGGAGGGCTTCGCCGCGCGAAAGTCGGAGAGCGGGCGGCGCGGCCGGCTGCGCGGCCGGGGCGTGTGCGCCTATCTCGAGGTCACCGCCCCGCCGGGCAAGGAGCACGGCGGGATCCGCTTCGGCGAGGACGGCCGGGTCACGCTCGTCTCCGGTACGCTCGACTACGGCCAGGGCCACCGCGCCGCCTTCGCCCAGGTGCTGGCGGAGAAGCTCGGCATCCCCTTCGAGCTGATCGACCTGCTCCAGGGCGACAGCGACCAGCTCCTGTTCGGTGGCGGCACCGGCGGCTCGCGTTCGATCATGGCCGCCTCCAAGGCCACCCTCGAGGCGGCCGAGGAGGTGGTCCGCAAGGGCAAGGCACTCGCCGCCGACCTCCTGGAAGCCGCCGAGGCCGACATCCTGTTCGAGGACGGCACCTTCACGGTCGCCGGCACGGACCGGCGGATCGGGCTCCTCGAGCTCGCCGCGCGGGGCCGCGAGCTCGGCCGGCCGCTCGATACCGACCTCGTGAGCGAGACCCCGCCCTCGGCCTTCCCCAACGGCTGCCACGTGGCCGAGGTCGAGATCGACCCGGAGACCGGCGTGGTGCGACTCGACCGGTACGTCGCGGTCGACGATTTCGGGGTGCTCGTGAACCCGCTCCTCGTCGAGGGCCAGGTCCACGGCGGGGTCGCGCAGGGCGTTGGCCAGGCGCTCCTCGAGCGGACCGTCTACGACCCCTCGGGCCAGCTCTTGACCGGCAGCTTCATGGACTACGCGCTTCCCCGCGCGGACGATCTGCCCGCCTTCGAGCTCGCCTTCCATCCCGTCCCGGCGAAGACCAACCCGTTGGGCGTCAAGGGCTGTGGCGAGGCCGGGATCACCGCCGCCCCGGTCGCGGTGGTCAACGCCGTGCTGGATGCGCTGGCACCTTTCGGTGTCGCCCACGTCGACATGCCGCTGACGCCGGAGCGGATCTGGCGCAGCTTGCACGCGGCGGGTGACCGACGCGGCGAAGCCTGATAGGCACCCGCCGCGACCACCACCTCCGAGCCGGCCGCCGCGCGCCGGTGGACCGACGACGAAGGGACGATGAACGAAGCCGAAGCCCGCCCACGCCCCGGTATCGACCGTCGCCGGATGCTCGCGCGCACGGTATCGACCCTGGCCGGGCTCTCGATCGGCTCGGGGCTCGCGGCACCGGCGATCGTCGGCGCCGCGCCCGGGGCAACGGGCTGGTACTTCCCCAACCCCGAAGATCGCGGTGGCTGGCGCTGCCTGGTCGAGCGGAACGTCGAGCCGTCCGACGGGACGAAGCGCGAGATCCGTCGCCTCGCCGGCCTCGATTGGGACGCCCTCGCGCAAGCGCACGCCTACAGCGCCGGCTTCGCTCCGGACAGCAGCCTGCTCGTGATCCGACGCGGCTGGATCGCGGGCGAGTTCGGCCCTGCCACCGCTCTGAACATCGCTTCGGTCTCCAAATCCGTGACCGGGGTCGCGATCGCCCGCCTGCTCGACGTCGCGCGCGACATGCGGCTCGGCCGCATGCTCGGGCCGCGGACACCCGCGAGCGAGCTCTTGCCCGCGAGCTTCGCCGCCCGCGAGTCGCGCAAGCGCACGATCCGGATCGAGCATCTGATGAGCATGACCTCCGGCCTCGAGCCCGACGACGCCCCCTACCGCCCCGACTACGGGCCCGAGTGGGTGCTCGCTCGGCCGGTCGTGGCCGAGCCCGGCGCGCAATGGGCTTATTGCTCGGCCACGGTCGATCTTCTGGCGCTCGCCCTCGAAAACGTCACCGGCCGGCGGTTGTCCGACTTCTTCAACGAACAGGTCGGAGCCCGGATCGGCATGGCGCCGACGAGTTGGGAGACCTATGCCGGACGCGACCGCGCCTGCTGTGCCGCGAGCATGCCCGCCCGCGACCTCGCTCGGCTCGGCTGGCTGTTGCTCCACGAAGGGCGATGGGCCCGGGGCGGCAGGGTCGAGACCGTGCTCTCCCGCAAGCTCGTCCAGCTTCTGACCCGACCGTCCAAGATCGCCCGGCGCGCCCGCTTCGCGCCGACCCCGAACTCGCCGTTCGCGGTCGAGCCCGATGCGCCGGCCGCGTTCGGCAAGCTGTTCTGGACCAACGCCACCGGGACCATGCTCGGCACCGCCGTCCCGCGCGACGCCTTCTACGGCCACGGCTTCCGGGAATCGCTCCTGGTCGTGGTACCCTCGCTCGAACTCGTGGTCGTGCGCGGCGCCTCCGGGCCGGCCGTGCTGCCCGCGTTCCGCCGCGAGCTCATGGCCGAGATCGTGGCCGCTGTCGTGGCCTGATCCGGCAGCGGAGCCGCGAGCGCGATCCGCGGCCGGCGGCCTCAGCGCACGGCCGAGAAGCGCGTAGGCTCCAGGATCTGGTTCTCGACCCTGGCGAGAATAGGCCCGTCCTTCTCGCTCGCCGCCCGCTTCTCGAGCCACTCGGGATCGCTCATGAAGGCGGTCCATTTCCGTTCGCGCTCGGCGAGGCTCTCCCAGGCGAGCAGATAATAGAGGGTCTGGTTCGACTCGCCGATCACGGTCGTCCAGAACCCGGCCTGGCGGATACCGTGCTTCTCCCACAGGCCGAGGGTGACCGTCTCGAACCGCTCGAGCAGTTTCGGCAGCCGCCCCGGCAGGCAGTGATAGACCCGGAGTTCGTAGAGCATCCTCCCCTCCCCGATGGCACGGCCCCGACCTGCCTCGCTCGCGACCCGACGTCGAGCGCGGCCGGCGCATGACCGTTCGCCGCGGTTGACGCACCCGAGCGCCTGCGACAATCCCCGGAGCTGCGGAGTGCTCGCGGGAGAATGCCATGGCCGGGCAGCGGTTCGATCTCGTCGTCCTGGGCGGCGGCCCCGGCGGCTACGTGGCGGCGATCCGCGCGGCCCAGCTCGGCCTGAAGACGGCGTTG
>DAIOUO010000018.1:0-20851 GCA_036759485.1 Geminicoccaceae bacterium
AGATCGGCGAAGGTCATGACCTTGCCGCGGTCGTAGCGGCGCGAATCGTCCCAGACGAGCGGCCGGCAGAGCCACTCGTTCATGCCGATGTCGAGGTCCATCATGACGAAGACCGGAGTCTGCAGCCGGTCGGCGAGGTCGAAGGCGTCGGCCGCCATGGCGAAGCACTCGGCCGGATCCTCGGGGAAGAGGAGCACGTGCTTGGTGTCGCCGTGGCTCGCATAGGCGCAGGCCAGGATGTCGGACTGCTGGGTGCGGGTCGGCATGCCGGTCGAGGGGCCGCCGCGCTGGACGTCGAACACGACGGCCGGGATCTCGGCGAAGTAGGCGAGGCCCAGGAACTCCTGCATCAGGGAGATGCCGGGGCCGGAGGTGGCGGTGAAGGCCCGCGCGCCGTTCCAGGCGGCGCCGATCACGATGCCGATGGCGGCGAGCTCGTCCTCGGCCTGGACGATGGCGAAGCGCTTCTTGCCGGTCTCGGGCTCGATCCGGTAGCGCTCGCACTGGCGCATGAAGGCCTCGGCGAGGCCGGTCGAGGGCGTGATCGGGTACCAGGCGCACACCGTGGCGCCGCCGTAGACGCAGCCGAGCGCGGCGGCGGCGTTGCCCTCGAGGAAGATCCGATCGCCGACCGCGTCGGCACGGCGGACCTCGAGGCCACAGGCCCCGCCGAGCTCGCGCCCGGCATGCTCGAAGCCGAGATGTAGGGCCTCGACATTGGGCTCGATCAGCTTTTCCTTGCCCTTGAACTGCTCGCCCACGAGCCGCTCGAGCTCGGCCATCTCGATGCCGAGCAGACGGGCCAGCGCGCCCACATAGACGATGTTCTTCATGAGCTGGCGCTGGCGCGGATCGCTCCAGTGCTCGTTGCAGATCGTGGTGAGCGGCAGACCGAGCCGGGTGATGTCGCGCCGGAAGCGGCTGTCCGGCAGCTGCCGGGTGCTGTCGTAGAACAGGTAGCCGCCGGGCTCGAGCTCGGCCTGGTCCTTCTCGAAGGTCTGCGGGTTCATGGTCACGGCGAGATCGACCCCGCCGCGGCGGCCGAGCCAGCCCGCCTCGCTCACCCGCACCTCGTACCAGGTCGGCAGGCCCTGGATGTTGGAGGGGAAGATGTTGCGCGTGGCGACGGGCACGCCCATCCGCAGGATCGCCTTGGCGAACAGGCGGTTGGCCGAGGCCGATCCGGAGCCGTTGACGTTCGCGAACTTGACGACGAAGTCGTTGACGGCGCGAATGGGAGCGGTCATCGGCAGCCGGCCTTCGCGGTCTCGAGCAGGAACTTCTGCATGTCCCAGGCTCCGGTCGGGCAGCGCTCGGCGCACAGCCCGCAATGCAGGCAGACGTCCTCGTCCTTGACCATCACCCGGCGGGTCTTGAGCGGGGCCGAGACGTAGAGCGCCTGCTCGAGATTGTGGGCCGGGGCGTTGAGCCGGCCGCGGAGCTCCGCCTCGGGCCCGTTCACCGTGAAGGTGATGCAGTCCATCGGGCAGATGTCGACGCAGGCGTCGCACTCGATGCAGAGCTCACGGGTGAAGACGGTCTGGACGTCGCAGTTGAGGCAGCGCTCGGCCTCGTGCCAGGCCTGCTCCGGATCGAAGCCGAGCTCGACCTCGGCCTCGAGTGAGGCGAGCGCCCGCGAGCGCGGCAGATGCGGCACCCGCCGCCGCGCCTCGAGCGAGACCTCGTTGTCGTAGGCCCATTCGTGCAGGCCCATCTTCTGGCTCGTGCGGTGCACGGCGGGCGGCGGCCGCAGGCGCGGGTCGAGGCCGCGGCAGACGAGGTCGATCGAAATCGCCGCCTCGTGCCCCTGGGCCACGGCGGTGATGATGTTCTTGGGACCGAAAGCGGCATCCCCGCCGAAGAAGACCTTGGGATGGGTCGAGCGGAAGGTGAGAGGATCGACGACCGGCAGACCGTGGCGGTCGAAGGCAACGCCGATGTCGCGCTCGATCCACGGGAAGGCGTTCTCCTGGCCGATCGCGACCAGCACCACGTCGCAGGGGATCACGAGGTCCGGCTCGCCCGTGGGCACGAGCGCGCGTCGGCCGTGCGCGTCCCGTTCGGTCCGCACCCTCTGGAAGCGCACACCCGTGAGCCGCCCGGCCTCGTGCAGGAACTCGAGGGGAACGAGATGATCGAGAATCGGGATGTCCTCGTTGAGGGCGTCCTCCTTCTCCCAGGGGCTCGCCTTCATCTCGGCGAAGGCCGAGCGGACCGCGACCGTGACCTCGCGGCCGCCGAGCCGCCGGGCGGTCCGGCAGCAATCCATGGCGGTGTTGCCGCCGCCCAGCACCACGACCCGCTCGGCGATGCTCTTGACGTGGCCGAAGGAGACCGAGGCGAGCCACTCGATGCCGATATGGACGTGCGCCTTCGCCTCGCGCCGGCCGGGAACGTCGAGATCGCGGCCCTTGGGGGCGCCCGTGCCGACGAAAACCGCATCGAAACCCTGATCCAGGAGCGCCTTCAGGCTGTCGACCCGCTCGCCGAGACGCAGCTCGGGCTCGAGGCCGAGGATGTAGCCGACCTCCTCGTCGATCACCTCCTCGGGCAGCCGGAAGCGCGGGATCTGGGTCCGGATCATGCCGCCGGCCCGCGGGTCCTGGTCGAACAGCACGCAGTGATAGCCGAGCGGCAGGAGATCGCGCGCCACGGTGAGCGAAGCGGGCCCGGCGCCCACCAGCGCCACCTTGAAACCGTTCTTCCGGGTGGCCGGCCGCGGCAGCCGGTGGCGGATGTCGTCCTTGTAGTCGGCGGCGACCCGCTTGAGCCGGCAGATCGCGACCGGCTCGCGCTCGACGCGCGAGCGCCGGCAGGCGGGCTCGCAGGGCCGGTCGCAGGTCCGGCCGAGGATCCCCGGGAAGACGTTCGACCACCAATTGACCATATAGGCGTCGCTGTAACGCCCGGCGGCGATCAGCCGGATATATTCCGGCACCGGCGTGTGCGCCGGACACGCCCATTGGCAGTCGACCACCTTGTGGAAGTAGGTCGGATCTTCGATGTCGGTCGGCGGCATACCGCCGACCGCTTCGCTTCCGAGCCGATCTGCGACCGCGACGTCCCTGATCCCGCTCACCCTAGGCCCGCCCGAGCCGGTCGATTCCTCACCCTGAGCGGGTACCCGATCGCCGCACCTGCGACAAGTGAAACCGGCGCAGGAATGCCGCCCGATCCGACGAGCCGGCGTGCGGGTCGAGGACGGACCTGCCGCTCGCTGCGGGCGCGCACGTCGGCTTCAGGCGGTGGCCGGTCCGGCCGCCGCCTCTGGCCGCCAGCCGCAGCGTCGGAGCGCGTCCAGCATGTGCGCGGGTGGCGGAGCCTGGACGCGGATCGGCGGCTTGCCCTCGCGCAAGGGCAGGACGATCGCCCGGGCGTGCAGGTGTAGCGGCGGGAGCGGATCGGGCTGCCGCTCGCGGCCGTAGATCGGATCGCCCAGGACCGGGCAGCCGAGCGCCTCGGCATGGATCCGGATCTGGTGGGTGCGGCCGGTGAGCGGCCGCAACTCGAGCCAGGAGAGGCCCTCCGCGCTCCCCAAGAGCCGCCAGAGCGTCACGGCCGGCTGGCCCGACGGGTCGACCTTCATCCACCAGCCGCGCAGCGCCGAGCGTTTGGCGAGCGGCAACTCGATCCGACCCTCCGTGGCCTCGGGGCGGCCGAGCACGACCGCCCAGTAGGTCTTTTCGACCCGGCCCGAGGCGAACAGCCGACCGAGGCGGCGCAGGGCCGAGGGGTGCCGACCGAGCACCAGGCAGCCCGAGGTGTCGCGGTCGAGCCTGTGGGCGAGGGCGGGGCGGCGCGGGTAGCCGAAGCGCAGCGCGTCGAGGTAGTGCTCGAGATTCGGGCCGCCCTTGGGGCCGGTGTGCACGGGCAGACCGGCCGGCTTGTCGATGACGAGCACGAGCCCGTCGCGATAGAGCAGCCGGCGTTCGAGCTCGGCCGGACTCAAGGGACCAGCCGAACGCGGAAGGGTGCGACCCGGACGATTTCGTCGTCGGCGGGGGTGCCGTCGCGGCCCATGAGGATCGCCATCAGGGCCGGCCGGTCGAGGACGGTCATCGCCCGGTGCCAGACACCGCGGGCGTAGGTGAGCGCCCGTCCGGTGGATCCCAGGAAGGCCACGGCCCGCTCCGTGTCGGGCCCTCCCTCGGGCGCGGCGGGCGCCACGACCACGAGGAAGCGGGCGACCTCGAGCGGCAGGAAGGTCTGGGCGGTGCGCGGATGCCGCTCGAGCGCGTCGACGACGAGCTCCGCCTCGGGCGTCGGCGCGAGGCGCAGGAAGGAGAGGCTCGGTCGCACTCCCGGCCCGGGATCGGCGAAGGGCTCGTCGACCCAGAAACGGCCCGGCGCGTCCGGCACCGTGTGCACCCGGCCGAACGGGGCGAAGACCTCGGGCTCCAGGGGGATCGCGCGGATGCTCCGCATCACCGGTCCGTGGGCATCTTCCTGTTTCGCTTCGAGGGTGCGGCGGGACGCGGGCCGAGACAAGGCCGGGGAAGCCCGGCCGAGCCGTGCGGGCGGCATCGCGCCCGACGTCTCGAGGCGCCGGGTGCAGCGGGCTGGGCTGCGGCCCTGCGGCTGCGCCCGGCCCTGGTGGCGCGTCGGATTCCCGAACATGGTCGCGTTCTACGCGAGCCGGACCCGGTTCGGGGTGCGGGTGCGCGAAGCACTCGGCCGGTCGGCCGATCTCGCGGCGCTGCCGGCGGTGCTCTGCGGCGCGGGCTTCGCGCCGCCCGGGCTTCTCGGGCGGCGGATCGGCTCGGCGCGGCGCGGGCTCTGCCGCTCGGGTTCGCTCTCCTGGCACGCGTCTACCTCGCCCTGCCCGCGGCGAGCCGGGCCGCGGCGGGGCTCGCGCTCGCGATGTCGGGGTCCGGCGTCGGTCGGCACCCGACGTTCGACGGTTTCGTGAGCCGCCGCGCGGCCGTCGACCCGACTCGCCGCAGCGGACGGGTGGCGGTCGACAACGCCGTCACCCATGCGGGCTTCGCACTCGGCGCCGCTCCGGTGGGGTCCCTCGTCGACCGTTTCGGCTTCCCGGCGGCCGCGGTGACGAGCGCCCCCTCGGGCGGCCTCGCCCTCCTGCTCGCCGCACCCCGCTCGCCCCTCACCCGGCGAGCTTGAGGAGCACGATGCCGGCCGCGACCAGCGAGGCGGCCGCCACCCGCCGCCGGCCGAAGGGCTCGTTGAGATGCCGCACGCCGATCCAGGCGGCCAGCACGACCGAGGTCTCGCGCAGCGCCGAGACGAGCGCCATGGGGGTGGTGGCCATCGCCCAGACCACGAGCGCGTAGGCCGTGAAGGAAAGGAGGCCGCCCGCCGCCGCGGGCAGGAGGCCCGGGGTGGCGAGTCCGGCCAGCCGGCGCCGTTGCAGCCAGAGGACCACGACGCCGAAAGGCAGGCCGTCGAGGGCGAACAGCCAGACGATGTAGCCCCAGGGTTCGCCCGCCGCGCGCACACCCTGACCGTCGCTGAGCGTATAGAGAGCGATCGTGACACCACAGCCGAGCGCGTAGAGGATGCTCCGGCGCTGGGCCGCGGCCACCCGTCCGAGACCCACGAGCGCCAGGATCCCGAGCGAGACCACGCCGACGGCCAGGAGCTCCGAAGGCTGGAGCCACTCGCCGGCGACGAGGGCGCCCAAGAGGGCCACGAGCGGCGGGGCCACCCCGCGCGCCACCGGGTAGACGAGGCTCAGATCGCCCCGGAGATAGCCGAGGCAGAGCAGGCAGTCGTAGCCGATGTGGATGGCGACCGAGGCCAAGAGCCAGGGCCAGGCGGCGGCCGGCGGCGGCTCGACGAGGGGGAGGAGCGGCAGGCAGACGAGCGAGCCCGTGAGGATGACGACCGCGAGCCGGAAGAACGGCTCGCCACCCTGCTTGACCAGAGCGTTCCAGGCGGCGTGCAGGGCCGCGGCGCCGAGCACGACGGCGAAGACGAATGGGCTCAAGGGACGCCTCCGCCTAGCCGGGCGGCTGGTCGCCGGGCGGTGCACGGCCTATCTCGCGGACCGGAAAGCGAGCAGAGCGGAGGGACGATGTTCGTCGCCATGAACCGGTTCAAGATCCAGCCCGGCCGCGAGGCCGAGTTCGAGGAGGTCTGGCGGCAGCGCGAGAGCCACCTCGACCGCGTGCCCGGCTTCGTCTCCTTCCATCTCCTGCGCGGCCCGTCCAGCGCCGATCACACGCTCTACGCCTCGCACTCGGTATGGCAGTCGCGCGCCGCCTTCGAGGCCTGGACGCGCTCGGAGGCGTTCCGCTCCGCGCATCGCGGTGCCGGCGAGCACAAGGGGCTCTATCTCGGGCCGCCGCAGCTCGAGACCTTCGAGGCGGTCGAGGGCGTAGGCTGAGGGCCGCCGGGCGATCGGCGGCCGTGCGGGCGGCCATGAGAATGCACATTGTAACGAGGGCCTCGCCCTCGCGAGCACTTCCATGGTCCGCCTCGAGATCCGCCGCATCGGCACCTCGCTGGGTGTGTTCCTGCCCGAGGAGGTCCTCGCCCGGATGAAGGTGGGCGAGGGGGAGGAGCTGTTCCCGACCGAGGTTCCGGGTGGGGTACGTCCGACCGCGCACGATCCGACGGTCGAGGAACGGATCGAGCTCGGCCGCGAGTTCATGAAGGAGTATCGCGAGACCTTCCGGGCGCTGGCTCGGTGATCGAGCCCGCCTGGGTCGCCGAGGAAGCGATCCTGCTCCTCCACGAGGAGAGCCTCGCCGAGCACGGCGGCGCGCCGAGCGCACGCGATCCGGGCCCGCTGCAGTCCGCGCTCGCACGTCCGAAGAACCGGTTCGCCCACGAGGGCGTGGACGACGTCGTGCGGCTCGCCACCTGCTACGCGTTCGGCATCGCGCGGAACCACCCCTTCGTCGAGGGCAACGAGCGGGTGGCGTTCGTGGCCCTCGAGCTCTTCCTGCGGCTGAACGGCCTCGAGCTCGTGGCCGACGCTCGGACCTGCCTCGCCGTCATGCTCGACCTCGCCGCGGGCGCGATCGAGGAGGAAGAGCTCGCGGCCTGGCTGCGCGCCCGCACCCGACCGCGGGCGGCTCAGCCCTGACGCGCCAGACGCTCGGCGACCTCGAGCGCGGCATAGGTGAGGATGCCGTCGGCGCCGGCCCGTTTGAACGCCAACAGGCACTCCATCATGCAGGCCGGCCCGTCGAGCCAGCCGCGTTCGGCCGCGGCCTTCACCATCGCGTACTCGCCGGACACGTGATAGGCGAGAGTGGGGGCGCCGAATGCCTCCTTCACCCGGGCGATCACGTCGAGATAGGGCAGGCCGGGCTTCACCATCACCATGTCCGCGCCCTCGGCGAGATCGAGTGCGACCTCGCGCAACGCCTCGCCGACGTTGGCCGGATCCATCTGGTAGGTCTTCTTGTCGGCCCTGCCCAGGGCGGAAGCGGAGCCGACCGCGTCGCGGAAGGGGCCGTAGAAGGCCGAAGCATATTTGGCGGCATAGGCCAGGATGATCGCCTGGCTGTGGCCGGCCGCGTCGAGCGCCTTGCGGATCGCTCCCACACGCCCGTCCATCATGTCGGAGGGCGCGATCACGTCGCAGCCCGCCTCCGCCTGGCAGAGCGCCTGGCGGACGAGCGCTTCGATCGTCTCGTCGTTGAGGATCACGCCGTCGCGGACGATCCCGTCCTGGCCGGTCGTGGTGTAGGGGTCGAGCGCGACGTCACCCATGAGCCCGACTTCGGGGACCGCCCGCTTGAGGGCGCGGACCGCCCGACACAGGAGATTGTCGGGGTTCCAGGCCTCGCGTCCGTCGACCGTCTTGCGGTCGGCCGGGGTGCAGGGGAAGAGCGCCACCATAGGGATGCCGAGCCGAGCGCAACGCTCGACCTGCGGTACCAGGAGGTCGATCGAGAGCCGCTCGATCCCCGGCAGCGAGGTCACCGGCTCGCGCCTGCCGTGGCCGTCGAGGACGAAGAAGGGCTGCACGAGATCGGCCGGCCGCAGATGGTGCTCGGCGACGAGCGCACGGGCCCAAGCGGCCCGCCGCAGCCGGCGCAGGCGGGTGGCGGGGAAGGGCGGCTGAGTCGCCAGGTGCCGCGGCGTGCTCATGGGCGGCCTCGCTCGGTGACGACGGTGTGACGGCCCGTTCGCATAGTTCTAAGACCGGTTCCGGGCGCTGACAACCGAGCCTCGCGCGGAGGATCCGTCCGCGGTTGACCCGACGGGCCGGGCCGGCTAGCCGGGCGCAGATGGCGCGGAGGACGATGTGGCGATCGAGCTCGAGCCGAGCGAGGAACAGCGCGCGATCGCCGAACTGGCGCGCGACTTCGCCCGCGAGGAGCTGGCGCCGCGGGCCGAGGTCTGGGATCGCGACCACGTCTTTCCGGTCGAGACCCTGCGCAAGGCGGCTGCCCTCGGCCTCGCCGGCATCTACGTAGCCGAGGAGGTCGGTGGGGCCGGTCTCGGTCGGATCGAGGCGGCCCTCGTGTTCGAGGAGCTGGCGCGCGGTTGTCCCTCGACCGCGGCCTATCTCTCGATCCACAACATGGTCGCCTGGATGATCGACGCCCACGGCGACCTCGAGCAGCGGCGGGCCTTCCTGCCCGATCTCTGCAGCATGGCCCGCTTCGGCTCCTACTGCCTCACCGAGCCGGGCAGCGGTTCGGACGCCGCCTCGCTCCGAACGACCGCCCGGCGCGACGGCGACGACTACGTGCTCGACGGTGCCAAGGCCTTCATCAGCGGCGCCGGGGCCAGCGACGTCTACCTCGTCATGTGCCGCACCGGCGGGCCGGGTCCCTCGGGGATCAGCGCGATCCTGGTGGAGAAGGGGACCAAGGGCCTCTCTTTCGGCAAGCAGGAAGAGAAGCTCGGCTGGCACAGCCAGCCGACCGCCGCGGTCGTGTTCGAAGACTGCCGGGTGCCGATCCGCAATCGGATCGGAGCCGAAGGCCAGGGCTTCAAGATCGCCATGCGCGGGCTCGACGGCGGCCGGATCAACATCGCCGCCTGCTCGCTCGGGGCCGCCGCCGAGTGCCTCGACCGGGCGATCGCCTACACCCGGGAGCGGCGCCAGTTCGGCCGCGCGATCGCCGAGTTCCAGCACACCCAGTTCACCCTCGCCGACATGGCGAGCGAGCTCGAGGCCGCTCGCCTCATGGTCTGGCGGGCGGCCCGCAAGCTCGACACGGATGCGCCGGACGCCACGGTCGCCGCGGCCATGGCCAAGCGGCTCGCCACCGATCTCGGCTTCTCGATCGTCGATCGGGCGCTCCAGCTCTTCGGCGGCTACGGCTACATCCGCGACTACGGCATCGAGCGCTATCTGCGCGACTGCCGGGTGCACCGGATCCTGGAGGGGACCAACGAGATCATGCGGCTCATCATCGCCCGTCGTCTGCTGGCCGAGGTTCCGTGAGCGAGCGCACGCCGATCCGCTTCCTGCGCGAGGGCCGTATCGGGGTCGTGATCCTCGATCGGCAGGAGGCCTTGAACGCCCTCACCCGTGCCATGGTGCGCGAGCTCTCCGATCATCTGCGGCGTTGGAAGGACGATCCGGCGATCGAGGCCGTGCTCGTCAAGGCCGCCCCCGGCCGGGCTTTCTGCGCCGGCGGCGACGTCCGTGCGGTGGTCGAGACGGTGGGGCGGGAAGGGGTCGCGGCGGCACTGCCCTTCTTCCGCGACGAGTACCGGATGAACTGGCGGATCGCCCGCTTCCCCAAGCCCTATGTCGCGCTGTTGAACGGCGTGACCATGGGAGGCGGCTGCGGCATCTCGGTCCACGGCACGCACCGGATCGCGACCGAGCACACCCTCCTGGCGATGCCCGAGACCGGGATCGGCTTCTTCCCCGACATCGGCGCCACCTGGTTCCTCGGCCACTGCCCGGCCGGAGTGGGGATGTATCTCGCGCTCACGGGCGCCCGGCTCGGCGCCGCGGACGCGCTCACCGTGGGGCTCGCGACCCACTACGTCCCGGCAGCCCGCCTGCTCGAGCTCGAAGCGCGGCTCGTGGCGGCGGGCCGGGGCGAGGTCGCAGCCGCTCTCGAAGCGGGCCTGCGCGAGCTCGCGGCGCCGCCGCCCGGGCCCGGCACGCTTGCCGCCCGCCTGCCGACGATCCGCACGATCTTCACGGCGGAGAGCTTCGCCGAGCTCCTGCGCCGCCTCGAGGCGGAGCCCACGGGCTTCGGCCGCGAGCAGATCGGGATCCTGCGCGAGAAGTCGCCGCTCGCGGTCCGCCTCGCCTTCGCCCAGCTGCGGCGCGGCGCGGAGCTCTCGCTCGAGGAATGCCTGCGGCTGGAATATCGGATGGTCCGGCACGTTCTCGAATCGGGCGAGTTCGCCGAGGGCGTGCGGGCGCTGCTGATCGACAAGGACAAGGCACCCCGCTGGCGGCACCGCGCGCTCGCGGCGGTCGACGAGGGCGAGGTCGAGCGCTTTTTCGCACCGATCCCGGAGGGCGATCTCGTCTTCGACTGGGAGGGGATCTGAGCAGCGGCGGCATCGGGGAGGAGGGGATGGCCCGGATCGGCTTCCTGGGGCTCGGCAACATGGGCGGTCCCATGGCCGCCAATTTGATCAAGGCGGGCCACGACGTGGCGGGCTTCGATCCCGTGCCGGCCGCCCGCGAGCGCCTCGTCGCGGCCGGCGGCCGAGCCGCGGGCTCGATCGCCGAGGCGGTCCGCGACGCCGAGGTCGTGCTCTCGATGCTGCCCGAAGGTCGACAGGTGCGAGCCGCCTATCTGGAGGCCGGCGGCGTGCTCGAAATGGCCGCAGCCGGAACGCTCCTGATCGACTGTTCGACGATCGACGTCGAGACCGCGCGCGCGGTGGCGGCGGCGGCCGCCGCCAGGGGCCTCGCCATGCTCGACGCGCCGGTCTCGGGCGGGGTCGGCGGGGCGACGGCCGGGACGCTCACTTTCATGGTGGGCGGCGAGACGGCGGCCTTCGAACGCGCCCGGCCGATCCTCGAGGCCATGGGCAAGGCGGTGATCCACGCCGGCCCCTCGGGCAACGGCCAGGCCGCCAAGATCTGCAACAACATGATGCTCGGCATCCAGATGATCTCGGTCTGCGAGGCCATGGCGCTCGCCGAGAAGCTCGGCCTTTCGCACCAGACGCTGTTCGAGATCAGCTCGAAGAGCTCGGGTCAGTGCTGGTCCCTGACGAGCTACTGCCCGGTGCCCGGGCCGGTCCCCGCCTCGCCCGCCAATCGCGGCTACGCACCCGGGTTCACGGTGGCGATGATGCGCAAGGACCTCAAGCTCGCCCAGGAGGCGGCGCAGGCGGTGGGTGCCCGCACGCCCCTGGGTGCGGAAGCGTATCAACTCTACAACTTGTTCGCTTCCGAAGCGACACGGGGGCTGGATTTTTCCGCAATCATGACGATGATCGGAGCAAAGGCTGACTAAACGTACGCGCTAGGACGGCCGCGGCCCCGCCCGGCCCGCCGCCTCGCCGAGGGCGACCCGTGAAAGAGCATTACGTCCAGACCACGAGGCTCATCGAGCGCCTCCACCGCCGTTTCCTCGACGTGATCAAGGCGGAGCTCGACCGGCTCGGTATCGAGGACATCAACAACGTCCAGACGTTGATCCTGTTCAACATCAACGTCGACCAGCTCACCGTGGGCGAGCTCACCGCACGCGGCTACTATCTCGGCTCGAACGTCTCGTACAACGTCAAGAAGCTGGTCGAGAACGGCTATCTGTTGCAAGAGCGCTCGGCGCACGATCGGCGGATGACCCGGGTCAAACTTTCCCAGAAGGGGCTCGAGCTCACCGCCAAGATCGACGAGCTCTACGCCCGCAACGCGGCGCAGATCGAGGGAAAGATCGCCACCGCCGAGGAGCTCAAGCAGATCAACCGGACGCTCCAGAGCCTCGAGCGCTACTGGAGCAATCTCGTGAGCTTCTCGCTCTAGGCGAACGGAAGCCCCGGCGCGCCGCCGAGCGGCGACCCGCTCAGGCCTCGTCCGAGCCGCCCTTGCCGGCGACGCGGGCGAGCTTGTCGAGCTGACGCTGCATCGCCTCGAGCCGGTGCTCGAGCTCCTTCACCTGATCGCCCAATTCGTCGCGCGCCGTGGTCGGTGGCCGGGCCGGCTCGGGTGCCGCGGGCGGCGACTCGCTCGCGCCGCCGGCCTGCGGGAACGGTCCGAACATCGAGGCGGCACGCTGGAACATGGCGAGGTTCTGTCGCGCCATGTCCTCGAGCTGGCCGAAGGGGAAGAACCGACCGAAGGTCTGTTCCATGTACGCCCGGATCTGGTCCTGGTGGCGGGCGAAGTTCTCCATGCTCATTTCGAGGTAGCGCGGTAGGAAGGCGTGCAGCTGATCGTCGTAGAACCCGATGAGCTGACGCAGGAAGCCGATCGGCAGGAGGTTCCTGCCCTTGGCGTCTTCCTCGAGGATGATCTGGGTCAGGACCGAACGGGTGATGTCGTCGCCCGTCTTCGCGTCGTAGACGACGAAATCCTGGCCGGCGCGTACCATCTGGGCGAGCTCGTCGAGGGTGACGTAGGAGCTGGTCGCGGTGTTGTAGAGCCGCCGGTTGGCGTACTTCTTGACGACCGCGACGGGTTTGCCGCCCTCTTCTTCGCCCGGACGCGCCTTGGCCATGCCTTCCCTCCGCGCCGGCGGCTCAGGCCGCCTGCTCCTCCGCGAGCCCCTCGCCCTCGCCGGGTGCCGGTGGCGGCAGCTTGCCCGCCTGGATGTCGGCTTCCTCGAGCGAACGGGCGACGTTGACGGTGACCGTCACCTCGACCTCGGGATGGAGCGCCACCGTGACGGTGTGCAGACCGAGCGTCTTGATCGGATGGTCGAGCCGGATCTGGTGGCGGTCCAGCTTCACCCCCGCCTGGGTGAAGGCCTCGGCGATGTCGCGCGCGCTCACCGAACCGTAGAGCTGGCCGCTCTCGCTCGCCTGGCGGAGCACGGTGACGCTCTGCCCGTCGACCTTGACGGCGATCGCCTGGGCTTCCTGCTTGCGCTCGAGGTTGCGCGCCTCGAGCTCGACCCGCCGCTTGGCGAATTCGGCCAGCGTCCCCTCCGTGGCCCTGAGCGCCTTGCCCTTCGGGATCAGGAAGTTGCGGGCGTAGCCGTCCTTGACCTTCACCACGTCGCCCATCTGACCGAGCTTGGGCACGCGCTCGAGAAGGATGATCTGCATCGTCGAGGTCCTCCGATCAGGCGAGCCGGCGCCGCAGGCCGACGAGCTCCTCGACCAGGCCGAGGGCGGCGACGACCAGAACGAGCGGCCAGCTGAACAGCAGCAAGAGGAGATAAAGCACGACCAGGGGCGTGCGACCGAGCCGCCGCTGGACGACGAAGGCGTGCAGCACCGCGAGACCGGCCAGGAACAGGAGCGCCCCGCCCAGAAGCGCGACCACGCCGGCGGCGTAGGCCGGGCCGTCCGAAGAGAGCCGTGCGACCGCGATCGCGAGCAGCACCGCCGGCACGACCCAGCCCGGAAGGACGAGTTCGGCGAGCACCGGGCTGGGCCGCAGTGCCCGACCGGAACGGGCGAGCAGGGCCTGGGCGAGGGCCGCGTTGGTCCAGATCATGAGGAGCCAGGAGACGGCCACGATCCCGGGAATCCAGGGCAGCCAACCGGCCAGCGCGGTGTCGAGCGCCACGGCCGTGGCCGATCCGCCGAGCCCGCTCGCCAGATACAAGAGAAAGAAGCGGACCAGGGTGTCGACGCCGACGCCCGCGGTCTCGAGCCAGAGGATCGCCGCCAGCGCCACGGCCCCCACATAGAGCGCCGTCTCCGCCGCCAGCCGGCCGAGCGGGTACCATTCGACCCGCGCCGCCTCGCCACGGTGGAGCAAGGCCCGACGGCTCACCAGCAGCGCCGGCACGAGCTGGACGATCAGGAGAACGGCCGCCGCCACGAGGCCGGAGGCGAGCAACGTCGTGCCGAGGGCGCCGGCCGAGGCCAGGGCCGCCGAGAACGGACCCAGGCCGAGGCCGCAGAGCAGGATCGGCAGCTGGACGAGATAACCCGCGACCGGCAGGAGTCCGCCGCCCCGGATCATCGACAGGAAGAGGAGGCCGCTGGCGATCCCGGCCAGCGCCGTGATCGCCACGGCCCGCCCGTTCATGCTCCTGGGCCTCGCCCCCGTCAGCGTGCCACGTAGGGCAGGAGCGCCAACTCGCGCGCCCGCTTGATGGCGAGTGCGAGCGCCCGCTGCTCCTTGGCGGTCACCGCCGTGATCCGCCGCGGCACGATCTTACCGCGCTCGGAGATGAAGCGCTGCAGGAGCTTGACGTCCTTGTAGTCGATCTTGGGGGCGTCGGCGTGGGCGAAGGGGCTCGCCTTGCGTCGCCGGAAGAAGGGCCGCCGGATCGTGATGTTGGGCGGCTCCACCGGCCGCCGCCGCTCGCCACGGCCCTCGCCGGCCTCGATCTCCTCGCTCATCCTCGCTCTCTCCCGACCTCAGATCCGATCCTCGCGCACCTCGCGCTCGCGGCGCGGCTCGTCGCGCTCGCCCTTGGGCTCGCGCTCGCCGCGGAACTCGCGGTCGCGGCGCGAGCGCTCGTCGCGGCTCGCCTTGGCGAGCATCACGGGGGAGGGCCCGTCGTCGAGCTCGTCGACCCGGACGGTCAGGTAGCGCAGGACGTCCTCGTTGATCCGCTCGGTCCGCTCGAGCTCGGTGATGGCGGCCGCCGGCGCGTCGATGTTGAAGTGGAGATAGTGGCCCTTGCGGTTCTTCTTCACCCGGTAGGCCAGGTTCCGCAGGCCCCAGTACTCGGTCTTCGTCACCTTGCCGCCCTGCTCGGCGACGAGCTGGGCGACGGTCTCGCCGAGCGTCTGGGCCTGCTGGGAGGTCAGGTCCGGGCGCGCGATCAGAGTGTGCTCGTAGAAGGGCATGAAAGCTCCCGATGGTCTCGAAACGCACGAACGGAGCGCCGACCCTGTCGCCGCTCCGTCCGATCGGAGCACCGCGCCTCGAGGCCGTGGCAGGTCGTCCCGCCCCACGCGGTGGCCGCCGTACTATACAGCCCGCGATCGACCGCGCAAGGCTCCGGCCGCGAGTGTGACAGTCGCGTGCTTGACAGGCGCGGGCCGGGCCTTATGAGCCGGCCCGGCGCCGCTTCCCTTCGGAACCTTCCCGTGACCCGACCCGCCGCCTTGTTCCCGGGCCAGGGCTCGCAGACCGCGGGCATGGGCCGGGCCCTGGCCGACGCCTCGCCGGCCGCCCGCGCCGTTTTCGAGGAGGTCGACGCGGCGCTCGGCGAGCGCCTGTCGACGGTGATCTTCGAGGGCCCACAGGAGATTCTCACCCTGACCGAGAACGCTCAACCGGCGCTGCTCGCGACCTCGATCGCCGCCCTCCGCGCCCTCGAGGAGCGGCTCGGCCGGCCGGTCGCGGACCTGCTGCACTGCGTCGCCGGCCATTCGCTCGGCGAGTACAGCGCGCTGGTCGCAGCCGGCGCGCTCGGGCTCGCCGATGCCGCCCGGCTCCTGCGGCTGCGGGGTGCGGCGATGCAGCGCGCCACCCCTCCGGGTACCGGCGCCATGGCGGCGATCCTGGGCCTCGAGGCGGCGGTGGTGGTGACGATCGCCGCCGAAGCCGCACAAGGCGAGGTCTGTCAGCTCGCCAACGACAATGCCGAAGGCCAAGCGGTCGTGAGCGGCCACGTCGCGGCGGTCGAGCGGGCGGTGGCTCTCGCCAAGGCGCAAGGGGCCAAGCGGGCGGTGATGCTGCAGGTGTCCGCGCCCTTCCACTGTGCGCTCATGGCCCCGGCCGCCGAGGAGCTCGCGCCGGCCCTGGCCACCACGCGCTTCGCCGAGCCCGCGGTGCCGCTCGTCGCCAATGTGACGGCCGAGCCGGTGCGCGACCCGGCGTTCTTGCCGGAGCTGCTCGTGCGACAGGTCACCGGTCGGGTGCGCTGGCGCGAGAGCATGGCGACGATGGCGCGGATGGGGGTCGACCTCGTCCTCGAGCTCGGCGCCGGCAAGGTGCTCTCGGGCCTCGCCAAGCGCGGCGTGCCCGGAGCCCGGGTACTGGCGGTGGGCGAGCCGGCCGATCTCGACGCCGCGGCCGCGGCGCTCGCCGGCTGAGCCCGGCCGTGTTCGACCTCTCGGGCAAGACGGCGCTGGTCACCGGCGCCTCGGGTGGGATCGGCGGGGCGGTGGCGCGCACACTGCACCGGGCCGGCGCGCGGGTCGTTCTCGCCGGCCGCCGGCGCGAGGCGTTGGACGCGCTCGCGGGCGAGCTCGGCGAACGGGCGCTCGTGGCGGTCGGCGATCTCGGCGAGGCGGGTGCGGCGGACGCGCTCGTCGCGGTCGCCGAGCAGGCGGGCGGGCTCGACATCCTGGTCAACAACGCCGGTGTCACGCGCGATCAGCTCGCGGTGCGGATGAAGGACGAAGACTGGCAGACCGTGATCGACACCGATCTGGGTGCCTGCTTCCGCCTCGCCAGGGCCGCGCTCAAGGGCATGATGCGTCGGCGCTTCGGGCGGATCGTCAACATCGGTTCGATCGTAGGTGCCACGGGCAATCCGGGCCAAGCCAACTACGCGGCGGCCAAGGCCGGCCTCGTGGGCCTCACCAAGGCGCTCGCCGCCGAGGTCGCGGGCCGCGGCATCACGGTCAACTGCGTCGCCCCGGGCTTCGTCGTGACGGCGATGACCGACGCGCTCGGCGAGAAGCAACGGGCGGCGCTGATCGAGCGGATCCCGATCGGTCGCCTCGGCGAGCCGGCGGACGTCGCCGCCGCGGTCCTCTATCTGGCCTCGAACGAGGCCGGCTGGGTGACCGGCCAGACCCTCCACGTCAACGGCGGGATGGCGATGATCTGAGCGGCGGGCCCGGCCGGCGGCCGGCCGCGTGCTGGCCAAGGCCCCCCGCCTCGTGTACAAGGCCGGCCGAACCGAGCGGCCCGGCCCGAGAGCCAAGAGCGGAAGCGCTTCCACGGAGAGCCACTCATGAGCGACAACATCGCCGATCGCGTGAAGAAGATCGTGGTCGAGCATCTGGGGGTCGACGAGTCGAAGGTCGTCGAGACCGCCAAATTCGTCGACGACCTCGGAGCCGACAGCCTCGACACGGTCGAGCTCGTGATGGCCTTCGAGGAGGAGTTCGGGGTCGAGATCCCGGACGACGCGGCCGAGAAGATCCAGACCGTCAAGGACGCGATCACCTACATCCAGGAACACAGCGCCTGATCGGCGCCGAACGGCGCGAGGAGCGGCACGCCGTGCTGCGCAGGGTGGTGGTCACCGGCCTCGGCCTCGTCACGCCCTTGGGCTGCGGGGTCGAGACGAGCTGGCGGCGGCTCGTCGCCGGCGAGAGCGGTATCCGCCGGATCGAGCATTTCGACACCTCGGACCTGCCGGCCAAGATCGCCGGCCTCGTGCCCACGGGCGACGGCCCGGGTGCCTTCCGGGCCACCGAGTTCGTCGAGCCCAGGGACCTCCGCAAGAACGACCTCTTCATCGTCTACGGCATCGCGGCCGCCAAGGAGGCGCTCGCCGATTCGGGCTGGGAGCCCAGGAGCGAGGAGGAGCGCGAGCGGGCGGGTGTCCTGATCGGTTCCGGGATCGGCGGTCTCAAGACGATCGCCGAGACCGCGATCGAGCTCGAGACCAAGGGCCCGCGCCGAGTGAGCCCCTTCTTCATCCCGGCCTGTCTCATCAACCTGGTCTCCGGTCAGGTCTCGATCCGCTTCGGCCTCAAGGGCCCGAACCATTCGGTCGTCACCGCCTGCTCGACCGGCGCGCATGCCATCGGCGATGCCGCCCGGTTGATCGCGCTCGGCGATGCCGACCTCATGGTCGCGGGCGGGGCGGAAGCGGCGGTCTGCCGGCTCGGGATCGCGGGCTTCGCCGCCGCCCGGGCGCTCTCGACCCGCTTCAACGACACTCCGGAGAAGGCCTCGCGGCCCTGGGACCGCGACCGCGACGGCTTCGTCATGGCCGAGGGGGCCGGCGTCGTGGTGCTCGAGGAGCTCGAGCACGCGCGCCGGCGCGGCGCCAAGATCTACGCCGAGATCCGCGGCTACGGCCTGTCCGGCGACGCGCATCACGTGACCGCCCCGGCGCCCGACGGCGACGGCGGCTTCCGCTCGATGCGGGCGGCGCTCAAGAACGCCCGCTTGCGACCCGAAGACATCGACTACATCAACGCCCACGGCACGAGCACGCCTCTGGGCGACGAGATCGAGCTGGGCGCCGTGCGGCGCTTGTTCGGCGAGGCCGCGACCCGGCTTTCCATGTCCTCGACCAAGTCCGCGATCGGCCATCTCCTGGGGGCCGCCGGGAGCGTCGAGGCCATCTTCTCGATCCTCGCCGTGCACCGCGGCGTGGTGCCGCCGACCTTGAACCTCGACAATCCCTGCGAGGGCGCGGAGGGCATGGACCTGGTGCCGCACCGCGCCAAGGAGCGGCCGGTTCGGGCCGCCCTTTCCAACAGCTTCGGCTTCGGCGGCACCAACGCGAGCCTGATCGTCGCCCGACCCGACCTCGGCTGACGCAGTGATGCGGCGCGCGGGTCGGCTCGCGGCCGCGCTCCTCGGGCTCGCGGTCCTCGCCGGCCTCTCGGCTCTTCTGGGCGTTCGCACCCTCGAGCACTGGCTCGATTCACCCGGGCCGCTCGCCGAGGAGCGGCTCGTCCGGATCCCGCGCGGCGGACTCGATGCGATCGTGCGCACCCTCGAAGAGGCGGGGGCGGTCGAACCGGGATGGGCGTTCGCGCTCGCCGCTCGACTGCTCGGCAAAGATCGGACGCTCAAGGCCGGGGAGTACCGGATCGCCGCGCGGGCCAGCCCGCGTGCGATCCTGGACCTCCTCGAGAGCGGCCGGGTGGTCCTGCACCGGATCACGGTGCCCGAGGGGCTCACCACCGCCGAGATCCACGAGCTGCTGGCCGCCTCGGAGGTACTCGACGGCCCCCTGCCGCCACCGGGTCCGGAGGGAACCCTCTTACCCGAGACCTGGCTCGTCCCGCGCGGCGAGCCCAGGGCCCGGCTGCTCGAGCGGATGCGGGAGGCGATGCGCACGACGCTCGCCGAACTCTGGGCGAACCGCGCCCAGGGCCTGCCCTACACCGAGCCGGCCGAGGCGGTCGTGCTCGCTTCGCTCGTCGAGCGCGAGACGCCCTTGAAGGTGGAGCAGCCGCTCGTCGCCGCCGTCTTCGTCAACCGGCTCAAGCGCGGCATGCGGCTGCAGAGCGATCCGACCGTCGTCTTCGCCCTTTCGGGTGGCCGCAACCGGCTCGACCGGCCGCTGACCCGCAAGGACCTCGAGGTCGACCATCCCTTCAACACCTACCGGATCGACGGCCTGCCGCCCGCTCCGATCGCCAATCCCGGCCGGTCGGCGCTGGCCGCGGCGCTGGCCCCGGCGCCGGTCGACTATCTCTACTTCGTGGCCGACGGCACGGGCGGCCACGCCTTCGCCCGCACGCTCGCCGAACACAATCGCAACGTCGCCCGCTGGCGCCGCATCCGCGAGGATGCGGAGCGGTCGCCGGAATGAGACGCTCGGCCGGCGCGGCCTTCGGTCGCGCCTTGGTAGAAGGAGCCGCGGGCGCTACAACGCCGCGGCGCAGCGCCCGGAGCCCCGCCTCGATGCTCGATTCCGCCGGCTCTTCGCGCGCCCGACGGCGCGGCCTCATGCTGGTCCTCTCTTCGCCCTCTGGGGCGGGCAAGACCTCGATCTCGCGCCGCGTCCTCGAGCTCGAACCCGAGGTCATCATGTCGGTCTCGGTCACCACCCGGCCGCGGCGACCCGGCGAGCGCGACGGAATCGACTATCACTTCGTCGACGAGGCCCGCTTCCGTGCGATGGTCGAGGCAGGCGAGCTGCTGGAACACGCGCTCGTCTACGGCCACCATTACGGCACACCGCGGGCGGCGGTGGAGGCGGCGCTCGCCCAGGGGCGCGACGTGCTGTTCGACATCGACTGGCAGGGGGCCCAACAGCTGCGCGAGCGGGCGGCCGACGACGTGGTCGGCGTCTTCATCCTGGCGCCTTCGCTCGAGGCCCTCGCCGAGCGGCTGCGCGGCCGCGCCCAGGACAGCGAGGAGGTGGTCCGCTACCGTCTCGCCCGGGTCGCCTCCGACGTCACCCATTGGGCGGAGTACGAATACGTGATCATCAACGAAGAGCTCGAGGCGAGCGTCGCCTCGGTCCGGGCGATCCTCGCGGCCGAGCGGCTCAAGCGCCGCCGCCAGCCCTATCTCTCGGAGTTCGTGCAGCGGTTCCGCGTCGAGCCGGCCGCCTCCTCGGGCGGGGGCTGAGCCCGAAGTCCGCGGGCGAGGGCGAGGAAGGTCTCGGGCGGCAGCGTCTCGGCCCGCACGGTCGGCGGGATCCCGAGCGGGCCGAGAAGCATCTCGGGTTCCACCGCCAGCCCCTCGAGGCTGCGGCGAAGCATCTTGCGGCGCCGGCCGAAGGCGGCGGCCGTCACCCGCTCGACCGCGGCGAGCTCGGTCCCGCTCGGCCGCTCGGGCCGCGGCACCAGCCGCACCAGGCTCGAGGCCACCTTGGGCGGCGGGAAGAAAGCCCCGGGCGGCAGATCGAAGAGACGCTCCACCCGGCACACCAGCTGCGCCAGCACCGACAGCCGCCCATAGGCCGCGCCGCCCGGCCGCGCCACCAGCCGGAGAGCGACCTCCTTCTGGAACAGGAGCACGAGCCGGTCGAACAGCTCGGCCCGGTGCAGCCAGCCGAGCAGGAGTTCGGTGCCGATGTTGTAGGGCAGGTTGGCGACGACGACGAGCGTCCCGGGTGGCGCCAGGCCGGCGGGATCGAAGGCGAGCGCGTCGGCCTCGACGATCGTGAGACGGCCCGCCGCGGCCGCCGCGAGATCGGCGAGCGCCGCCACACAGCGTGGATCGCGCTCGACAGCGACCACCTCGGCGGCACCGGCTGCCAGGAGCGCGCGGGTG
>DAIOUO010000019.1:0-20392 GCA_036759485.1 Geminicoccaceae bacterium
GCGACGGCGGCGGGCCCGGCGCCGCCGCCGGGCCCGGTGGAGGCGCCCGGCCCGGTGGAGCCGGTCGCCGGGCGCCCGCCGGTCGCGCACGGGGCGAGCTCGGTCCCGAGGCCCGAGGGGGCGGGGACGCGGCAGCTCTCGACCACCTCGACGGTCACCGCGAGCGTGCCCGTGACGGTTCCGGCTCCGGTCGGGCCGGCCGCAAGGGTCGGGATGGCGAGGGCGAGGAGAGCTACGAGCACGTACCGGCCGTGGCCGGCTTCGGTTCGAGGCATGGCGTTTCCTCCGGGCGGCGGCCGGTGGCCGCGGCCTCCGGTCCGCATCCTAGCGCGGCGTGGCCCGGGATGTGTGAAGGGCGGACAACCATGCCCGGAACGAGGGTCTTCTACTGTCGGTTAAAGGCCGGCGGCGAGACGAAGGGCAAAAAGAAAGCCGGGGCTCGCGCCCCGGCCAGTGGTAGGGAGGAAACGCCTCAAGTCGGGTGTCACAGGGGAAACCCATGAACACGTCACCTATATGCTTCAGGTTGAAAAAGCGTGCAAGAGAAAAACGCTCACGAGTGTACGTTTTGGGCGAACTATCGTATTCAACTTTACGGGACGTTTAATAAAATTTTAGGGAACTTGTGGACCGTTCCGGGGACAGAGTCGAATCGCCGACAGAAAGGGCCGGAAAATCAACCCTTTGGCGAACAGGGTGGGGAGCGTCGCCGGAGCCGATCAGCCGGGGGGCGGCGGGCGCAGGCTGAAGAGGTCGCTCTCGACCAGGAGCTTGATGGCGAAAGTGGCGAGCAGCGCGAGCACGGTGGTGACGGCGAACTTGAGCAACAGGCGCGGCTTGGCCGGGGCTGAGGGCACCGTGCCGGGTGGCGGTGCATCCGAGGGTTGCGCGCCCCAGGGCAGAACCATGAAGAGGATCAGCCACCAGGCGACCGAGAAGGTGACGATGCCCTGGTAGAGGGTCATAGCCGGGTGCGCTCAGGCCTGCTCGAGCTCGACGAGCGTGCCGCAGAAGTCCTTGGGGTGGAGGAAGAGGACGGGCTTGCCGTGGGCGCCGATCCTGGGCTCGCCGTCACCCAGGACCCGGGCTCCCTGCGCCCGCAGCCGATCGCGCGCCGCCAGAATGTCCTCGACCTCGAAGCAGAGATGGTGGATGCCGCCCGACGGGTTGCGTTCCAGGAAAGCGGCGATCGGCGAGCGCTCGCCGAGCACGCCCAGAAGCTCGATCTTGGTGTTGGGCAGCTCGACGAAGACGGTGCGGACGCCGTGCTCGGGCTGGTCGACGATCTCGGAGACGCGACCGCCGAGCGCGTCGCGGTAGAGGGCGCGGGCGGCCTCGAGGTCGGGCACGGCGATGGCGACGTGGTTGAGCCTGCCGATCATCGGGTGGGCGCTCCCTCTTCCGCGTCCTCGAGCCGGGCGAGCGTCTCGGCATCCAGCCGGGTGATCTGGACCTGGACCAGCGGCCGGCGGTCGCGCGGCAGCTCGAGTCCCTGGCGGACGGCCACCCGGACCGCCTCCTCGACCTCGGCATCGTCGAGCACCGCCTCGTCGTCGAGCGCCTCGACCGCCTCGCCGATCGCCGCCTCGAGCTCGCCCCGGAGCCTCTCGAGGCGCGCCGGCTCGATCACGCCGGGTGCCGCGAGGCGCGGGGTCGCGAGCAGGCTGCCCTGCTCGTCGAGCACGAGGCTCACGCTCACGACACCGTTGCCGGCGAGCCGGCGGCGGGTGCGGAACAGCTCGTCGCCGGTGTCGACGAGGCCCGTGCCGTCGACCGCGAGACGGCCGACCGGGACCTTGCCGACGATCTCGGCCGGCCCGGGGGCGAGGCGGACGAGGTCACCGTCTGCCACGAGCAGCGCCTGCTCGACACCGAGCTTCTTGGCGAGCCGGACGTGCGCCTGGAGGTGGCGCGCCTCGCCGTGCACCGGCACGGCGATCTTCGGCCGCACCCAGCGATACATCTGCTCGAGCTCGTCGCGGCAGGGATGGCCCGAGACGTGGACGAAATGGTCCTCCTCGGTGATCACCTCGACCCCTTGGGCCACGAGCTGGTTGTGGAGGTCGAAGAGCACTCGCTCGTTGCCGGGGATGATCTTGGCCGAGAAGATCACCGTGTCGCCGGGCTCGAGCCGAAGCCGCGGATGGCCGCCGGCGGCGATCCGCTGCAGGGCGCTCCTGGCCTCGCCCTGGCTGCCGGTCACGAGCGCCATGACCCGATGGCGCGGCAGCTCCAGGAGCTCGCGCTCGTCGCCGAGGGGCGGCAGGTCCTGCAGATAGCCGACCTCGCGGGCCGCCTCGAGCATCCGCCGCATCGAGCGGCCGATGACGAAGGGCCGCCGACCGGCCGCCGCACCCGCGAGAATCGCGGTCTCCATGCGGACCAGGTTGGAGGCGAACGTGGTGAGGACCACCCGGTTGGGCTGGGCCGCGATGAGCTCCACGAGGCTGTCGCGGACCTCGGCCTCGGAGCCCGAGGACCCTGCCGAGAGCACGTTCGTGCTGTCCCCGATCATCGCCAGGACGCGGCCCTGGCCGGCCTCCTCGAGGCCCTCCCGGTCGGTGGTCGGCCCCAAGAGCGGTGCGGGATCGAGCTTCCAGTCGCCGGTGTGCAGGAGCCGGCCGGCCGGGGTCTCGATCACGAGCGCATTGGCCTCGGGGATCGAATGCGTGACGTGCAGGAAGCGGCAGCGGAACGGGCCGACCGAGAAGTCGCGTCGCGGCTCGACCTCGCGGATCGCTTCGCCCGGCGAAATGCCGGCATCGAGCAGCTTGCGGCGGAGGACGGCGGCGGCGAAGCGGGTGCACCAGATCGGGCAGCCGAGGCGCGGCCACAAATAGGGCACGGCCCCCAGATGGTCCTCGTGCGCATGGGTGAGGACGAGGCCCGAAAGGCGCTCCTTTTCGGCCTCGAGGAAGCGGGGGTCGGGCAGCACGATGTCGACGCCGGGCAGCCGGTCGTCGGCGAAGCCGATGCCGAGATCGACCAGCAGCCAGCGCTCGCCGAAGCCGTAGAGGTAGGCGTTCATGCCGATCTCGCCGACCCCGCCGAGAGCGACGAAGCGGAGCTCCTCGGCCATCAGCGGCGCTCCCGCTTGCCCGCGCGCACCCGCTCGCGGTTGCGCTCGTAGATTTCGAGCAGACCGGCCATGGTGAGGTCGCGGTCGAGATGGTCGAAGAGGCCGGCGCGTTTGTAGAAGAGGGGGGCGAGGCCGCCGGTGGCGATCACGGTCACGGGCCCGCCGTGCTCCTCGACGATGCGCCGCACGAGTCCTTCGATGAGGCCGACATAGCCCCAGAAGATACCGGACTGCATGGCCTGGATCGTCGAGCGGCCGATCACCCGCTCGGGCGGCTCGATCGCGATCCGCGGCAGCTTGGCGGCAGCACGGGCGAGCGCGTCGATCGAGAGGTTGATGCCGGGTGCGATCGCGCCGCCGCGATAGGTGCCTTCCCGGTCGACGACGTCGAAGGTGGTGGCGGTGCCGAAGTCGACGATCACGAGCGGCGGGCTGTAGCGGGCGAGCGCCGCCACCGCGTTGACCACCCGGTCGGCGCCGACCTCGGCCGGGTTCTCGAGATCGATGCGGATCGGATAGTCGAGATCCTCGCCCACCACGAACGCCTCGCAGGCGAAGAAGTCCCGGCTCATGCGCCGCAGCGGCAGCACCGCGGGTGGTACCACCGAGGCGATCACCACCGCGCCCACCTCGTGCGGCGCGAAGCCCCTGAGGCCCATGAGTTGGATCAGGAGGGCGGCGTACTCCTCGCTGGTCCGCTCGCGGTTGGTCGAGAGGCGCCATTGCCCCACCTGTTCGCGCTCGCGGTAGAGCGCGAAGACCGTGTTGGTGTTGCCGACGTCGATCGCGAGCAGCATGGTCGAGAGCTCCGCCTCGGCGCGCGCCGGGCGCGTCCTCATAGCCGGCCGGCGCCTCGGCTTGAAGACTCCGCTGCGGTTGCGAAGCCCGCATCGGCCTCCCCCGCTGCCGTGCCGGGCGGCGGGTCGAGGAAGAGCTCGCCCGTGCCGAACCGCTCGAGGCAGCCCATCGGGCTCTCGAGAAGGATCGAGCCGTCGCGGCCCAGATCGGCGAGCCGACCCTCGTGGACCACGCCGCCGACCGCGAGCCGGACCGGCTGGCCGAGCCCCACGGCGCGGGCGAGCCAAGCCTCGCGCACAGCCGCGAAGCCGCCTTCGCGCCAAGCGGCGTAGCGCGCACCGAGCGGCCCGCAGAGCGCCTCGAGGAAGATCTCGACGCGCGGTGCGGGTTCGCCCAGGGCAGGAAGCGAGGTCGCGGGCCGGCCCAGATCCTCGGGATGATGCGCGAGGTTGACCCCGATCCCGAGGATCAGGGCATCACAGCTTCCGTCCGCGCCCCCGATCGCCTCCGGCAGGATCCCGGCGAACTTGGCGCGGCCCACGAGCACGTCGTTCGGCCACTTGACCCGGGGCCGAAGGCGGCCCGCGGTGAGCGCTTCGACCGCCTCGGCCACGGCGAGTGCCGCCACGAGCGAGAGGGTCGCGCATTCGGCGAGCGGGCGGTCCGGTCGGAGCAGGAGCGAGCCGTGGAAGTTGCCGGCCGGCGACCGCCAGCTCCGCCCCAAACGACCCCGGCCCGCGGTCTGCTCGTCGGCCAGGATCCAGAGGCCCTCCGGCGCGCCGAGCTCGGCGGCCGTGCGGGCGCGATCGTTGGTGCTCGGGAGGGAGGCGTGCCGCTCGAGGCGGAAGCGGAGGCCGGGCGCGCCCGTCATCGCCCGGGGACGGCGCCGGGCGCGGCCGCGGCCGAAGGCGCCAGGCTCGAGGCCGCACCGGCCGCGGCCTCGAAGAGCGGTCCGGGCAGGACCACGAAGCCCACCACCGCGATCGCCGAAAGCGCGGTCACGAGGCGAAGGCCCGGTGCGGTCGGAACGTCGAAGGGTTCGGCCGGTGGGTCGAAATAGACGAGCTTGACGATCCGAAGATAATAATAGGCACTCACCACGCTCGCGAGCAGGCCCAGAACCGCGAGCCAGGTGAGGTCGGCCCGCACCGCCGCCAAGAAGACGAAATACTTGCCGAAGAAGCCGGCGAGCGGCGGGATGCCGGCGAGGGAGAACATGAAGATCGCAACCGCGGCAGCGAGCAGCGGACGACGGGCGGAGAGACCCGCGAGCTCCTCGATCCGCTCGACATACGTACCCTGCCGGCGCATCGTGAGGATGCAGCCGAAGGTGCCGAGCGTCATGGCGAGGTAGATCGCCACGTAGACGAGCGCCGCCTCGACCCCCTCGCTCGTACCGGCCGCGACGCCCACGAGAGCGAAGCCGATATTGGCGATGCCGGAATAGGCCATGAGGCGCTTGATGTTGCTCTGGACGAGGCCGGCGAGCGAGCCGAGCACCATGGAGGCGAGCGCCACGAGAGCCACGACCTGCTGCCATTGCGCGGCCCAATCGGCCATCGGCCCCATCAGCAGGCGGAGCGTGAGGCCCACCGCGGCGACCTTGGGAGCGGCCGCCAGGAACGCGGTCACCGAGGTCGGCGCCCCCTCGTAGACGTCGGGCGTCCACATGTGGAAGGGCACCGCGGCGAGCTTGAAGGCCAGGCCCGCGATCACGAAGACGAGGCCGACCACGGCTCCGGTCGGCACTCCGCCCGCACTACCCGGCCCGAAGCCTTCGGCCAGCGTGGCGAAAGCGAGCGTACCCGTGAAGCCGTAGACGAGCGAACAGCCGTAGAGCAGCAGACCCGAAGCCAGAGCTCCGAGCACGAAATATTTGAGCCCGGCCTCGGTGGAGCGGAGCTGGTCGCGCTGGAAGGCGGCCATGACGTAGAGCGGCAGGCTCTGCAGCTCAAGCGCCATGTAGAGGCCGAGAAGCGACTCCGCGCTCACCATGAGGCTCATGCCGAGCCCGGCGAAGAGTGCCAAGAGCGGCAGCTCGAAGCGGTCGATCCGCTCGTCCTCCTGATAGGCGCCGGCCAAGAGGATGCTCGCGGCGGCGCCCACCAGCACGAGGACTTTGAGGAAGGCGGCCATGGCGTCGAACCGGAAATGGCCGCCGAGCAGGGTCTGCGGCGTGCGGTCCAGGACGCCCGCGATCCCCGCGGCGACGAGGAGGATGACGACGGCGAGCGGGGCCACGACCTGGCCGGCACCCGCCCGCTCGCGCAGTGCCCCGAGGACGAGGAGCACGAGGGCGGCTGCGAGCAGCACGAGCTCCGGCAGGAGCGGCACGAGGTCGGGGAGCGGGCTCGAGGGCATGGGCCGCCTCAATGGAGCTGGAGGGCGAGCCGGCCGGGGCCGGTGGCACCGATCTCGGCCAGCACGCGGTCGACCGAGGCGGCCATGGGATCGGTGAAGAAGGAGGGGTAGATCCCCATGAGGAGGACGAGGAGGACGAGCGGCGCGAAGGCCAGCACCTCGTTCGCTCGGAGATCCTTGATGCCGGCGAGGGCACTCTTCTCGAGAGCGCCGAAGACGACCCGGCGATAGAGCCAGAGCATGTAGGCGGCACCGAGCACCATTCCGGTGGCGGCCAGCAGCGCCACCCAGGAACCCGCGGCCGGTATCGCCGGGCTCTCGGGCGTGATCCCGAAGATGCCGACGATCACGAGGATCTCGCCGACGAACCCCGAGGTGCCGGGCAGACCCACGGAAGCCAGCATGAAGAGCATGAAGAGGGTGGCGTAGACCGGCATCCGCTCGGCGAGCCCGCCATAGGCCGCGATCTCGCGCGAATGGATCCGGTCGTAGACGACGCCCACGACCATGAAGAGGGCGGCGCTCACGAGGCCGTGGCTCAGCATCTGGACGATCGCGCCGGTGAGGCCCAGAGCGTTGGCGGTGAAGCAGCCGATCGTGACGATGCCCATGTGCGCGACCGAGCTGTAGGCGATCAGCTTCTTCATGTCGGTCTGCACGAGCGCCACGAGCGAGGTGTAGACGATCGCCACGATCGAGAGGGCGAAGACGAGCGGAGCGAAGAAGGCCGAGGCCTCGGGCAGCATCGGCAGCGAGAAGCGCAGGAAGCCGTAGCCACCGAGCTTCAAGAGCACGCCCGCGAGCAGCACCGAGCCCGCCGTCGGCGCCTCGACGTGGGCGTCGGGCAGCCAGGTGTGGAAGGGCCACATCGGTACCTTGACGGCGAAGGAGGCGAAGAGCGCGAGCCAGAGCCAGGTCTGCATCGCCACCGGGAAGTCGTGCCGGGTGAGCTCCGGGATCGAGGTGGTGCCGGCCTCGCGGACCATGACGATGATCGCCACGAGAAACAGCACCGAGCCGGCGAGGGTGTAGAGGAAGAACTTGAAAGCCGAGTAGATTCGCCGCGGCCCGCCCCAGATCCCGATGATCAGATACATCGGGATCAGAATGCCCTCGAAGAAAATGTAGAAGAGGACGATGTCGAGCGCGCAGAAGGTCCCGACCATGAGCGTGTCCATGATCAGGAAGGTGATCATGTACTCCTTGACGCGCTGCTCGACCGAGAACCAGGAGCCGACGACGACCACGACGGTGAGGAGGGTGGAGAGGAGGACGAGCCAGAGCGAGATGCCGTCCACGCCCATGTGGTAGCGGATGCCGAGCGGCTCGAGCCAGGCGGCCTGCTCGACCAGCTGATAGCCGCCCTGGTCGGGGTCGAAATTGGCCCAGATCATGAGCGAGAGGACGAAGGTGGCGAGCGCGGTCCACAGCGCCACCGCGCGGGCGTTCTGGGCGACGATCGCCTCTTCGCCACGGACGAACAGGATGAAGGCGACGCCCACGAGCGGCAGGAAGGTCGTCAACGACAGGAGCGGCCAGTCGCTCATCGGCTCAGCCTCCGATCACGAACAGATAGAGGCCGACGAGCAGCACCACGCCGATCAGCATGGCGAAGGCGTAGTGGTAGACGTAGCCGGTCTGCAGCTGGACCGTGCGGGCACCGCCGGCGAGGGCCGCGCGTGCCACCCCGTCCGGCCCGAAGCGGTCGATGATGCCGACGTCGCCGGCCTGCCAGAAGACCCGGCCGAGCGCGAGGGCCGGGCGGACGAAGAGACGGTCGTAGAGTTCGTCGAAGTACCATTTGTTGAAGAGGAACGTGTGCAGGGGCCGCAGCGCCGCGACGGTCCGCTCGGGCAGCTCCGGCATCTTCACGTAGAAGAGCCAGGACAGGCCGAGGCCGGTGGCCATGGCGAGGGTGGGCGCGAGCTTCACGAGGAAGGGCACCTCGTGCATCGCGTGCAGCACGTGATTGTCGGGCCCGGTGACGATCGCCCCGGCCCACCACGCGCCCTCGGCGTCGAGCATCCCCTTGCCGAGCCAGCCGGCGAAGAGCGCGCCCAGCGCCAACACGCCGAGCGGCACCGTCATGACGGGCGGGCTCTCGTGGACGTGCTCCATCACATGGTGGTCGGCCCTCGGCTCGCCGTAGAAAGTCATGAACATGAGCCTTCCCGAGTAGAAGGCGGTCAGGACGGCGGCCAGAAGGCCGAGCCAGAAGGCGTAGAGATGGAAGGCGTTGTGCGAGGCCCAGGCGGCCTCGAGGATGGCGTCCTTCGAGAAGAAGCCGGCGGTACCCGGGAAGCCCACGAGCGCCAGCGTGCCGATCCACATCATCGCCCAGGTGATCTTGATCTTGTCGGCGAGCCCACCCATCCGCCGCATGTCCTGCTCGTCGGACATCGCGTGGATCACCGAGCCGGCACCGAGGAAGAGGAGGGCCTTGAAGAAGGCGTGCGTCATCAGGTGGAAGATGCCGGCGGCATACGCCCCGACGCCGCAGGCGAAGAACATGTAGCCGAGCTGCGAGCAGGTCGAATAGGCGATCACCCGCTTGATGTCGAACTGGGTGAGGCCGACCGTGGCGGCGAAGAAGGCGGTCGAAGCGCCGACCACGGTGACGACCGCGAGCGCGGTGGGGGCGAGTTCGTAGACCGGCGAGAAGCGGGCGACGAGGAAGACGCCGGCCGTGACCATGGTGGCGGCGTGGATCAGGGCCGAGACCGGGGTCGGGCCCTCCATCGCGTCCGGCAGCCAGGTGTGCAGGCCGAGTTGGGCGGATTTGCCCATGGCGCCGACGAAGAGCAGGAGCGCGAGGAGGGTGAGCGCATCCGCCGTGAGGCCGAAGACGGTGACCGTCCGACCGGCATGGGCGCTCGCCTCGGCGAAGATCACGTCGTATTGGATGCTGTCGAAGAGAAGGAAGCAGAGGGCGACGCCCAGGGCCAGGCCGAAATCGCCCACCCGGTTGACGATGAAGGCCTTGATCGCGGCCGCACAGGCCGAGGGCCGGGTGTACCAGAAGCCGATCAGGAGATAGGAGGCGACGCCCACGCCCTCCCAGCCGAAATAGAGCTGCAGGAGATTGTCGCTCGTCACCAGCATCAGCATCATGAAGGTGAAGAGCGAAAGATAGCTCATGAAGCGCGGCACACTCGGATCGTGCGCCATGTAACCGATCGAATAAATGTGGATGAAGCACGAGACGAAGCTCACCACGAACATCATGACCGTGGAGAGCGTGTCGACGCGGAGCGCCCAGTCGACCTCGAGGCCGCCGACATCGACCCAGCGCAGCACGGGCACCTTGAAGGCCGGAGCGCCCAGATGGAGGAGGAGGCCGATCACCGAGCAGGTCGCCGAAACGACCATGAGGCCGCAGGTGACGAGCTGGGCGCCGCGGTCGCCGAGCCGACGGCCGAAGAGGCCGGCCAGGAGCGCACCGAGCGCCGGGCTGAAGACCAGGATCAGATGCAGCACGACGCCTCAGCCCCGCATCAGGTTGATGTCCTCGACCTCGATACTGCCGCGATTGCGGAAGTAGACGACGACGATCGCGAGCCCGATCGCCGCTTCCGCCGCGGCCACGGTCAAGACGAACATGGCGAACACCTGGCCCGCGAGATCGCCGAGTGCTACGCTGAACGCCACGAAATTGATGTTCACGGCCAACAGGATCAGCTCGATCGACATCAGGATGACGATCACGTTCTTCCGGTTCAGGAAGATTCCGAACACGCCGATCGTGAACAGCGTGGCGGCCAGCGTCAGATAGTGACCGAGCGGGATCGCGCCCATCACACCCCCTTGCCCGGCTCGACCCGCTCGAGGACCAGGGTCTCGGCGGGCCTCCTGTGCACCTGGCGGGCGACGTCCTGGCGCTTGACGCCCACCCGCTCGCGCAAGGTGAGGGCGATCGCGCCGATGATGGCGACGAGCAACACCACGCCCGCGATCTGGAAGACGAGGAAGTGCTCGGTGTAGAGCAGTTGCCCGAGCGCCCGGGTGTTGTCGATGCCCTCGACCGTGGCGGCACCCGGCGCGGCCGGCGCGCGCAGCGCCCAGCTGCCGCCGACCAGGATCAGCTCGGCCAACAGCACGAGCCCGACCAGTGCTCCGACCGGCAAATAGCTGATGAAGCCCTCGCGCAGACGGACGAAGTTGATATCCAGCATCATCACCACGAACATGAAGAGGACGGCCACCGCGCCGACGTAGACCACGACGAGGACCATGGCCAGGAACTCGGCGCCGATCAGGACGAACAGACCGGCGGCGTTGAAGAAGCAGAGGATCAAGAAGAGCACCGAATGGACCGGGTTGCGGGCGCCGATCACCATGACCGCGGAGCCCACGGCCACCAGGGCGAGGAGCCAGAAGACGAAGAGCTCGACGGTCAAGGCCACCTCCCCCGACTCAGCGGTACGGCGCGTCGCGCTCGAGATTGGCGGCGATTTCGCGCTCCCAGCGCTCGCCGTTCGCGAGGAGTTTCTCCTTGGTATAGAAGAGCTCGGCCCGGGTCTCGGCGGCGAAGGCGTCGTTGGGGCCCTCGACGATCGCGTCGACCGGGCAGGCTTCTTCGCAGAAGCCGCAATAGATGCACTTGGTCATGTCGATGTCGTAGCGGGTCGTGCGCCGGCTACCGTCGGCCCTGGGCTCGCTCTCGATCGTGATGGCCTGGGCCGGGCAGATCGCCTCGCAGAGCTTGCAGGCGATGCAGCGCTCCTCGCCGTCGGGATAGCGACGCAGCGCGTGCTCTCCCCGGAAGCGCGGCGAGAGCGGGCCGCGTTCGTACGGATAGTTGAGCGTGACCTTGCGCTTGAACATGTAGCGGAAGGTCATGGCGAAGCCCTTGACGAGCTCCTGCCAGAGGACCGTGCGCGCGAGCCGGTCGAGCGTCGCCATCGCGTCCCTCCTCAGCCGGCTCCGCCCGGCACCAGGTCGAAGGCCAGCACGACCCCGGCGGTGAGCACCACCCAGCCGAGCGAGAGCGGCAGGAGCACCTTCCATCCGAGGCGCATGAGCTGGTCGTAGCGGTAGCGCGGCAGGGTCGCCCGCGCCCAGATGAAGACGAACAGCACGAGGCAGATCTTGAGGATCAGCCACAAGGGTCCGGGGATCCAGGTCAAAGGCCGGATCGCGAGCGGCGGCAGCCAGCCGCCCAGGAAGAGCACGCTCGTGATCGCGCTCATGAGGATCATGTTGGCGTATTCGCCCAGGAAGAAGAGGGCGAAGGTCATCGAGCTGTACTCGACGTTGTAGCCCGTGACCAGCGAGCTTTCGTCCTCCGGCAGATCGAAGGGGTGCCGGTTGGTCTCGGCGAGGATCGCGACCAAGAAGATCACGAACATCGGGAAGTGCCAGAAGACGTACCAGCCCTGCTCGGCCTGGGCGCGGACGATGGCCGACAGGTTCAAGGAGCCGGCGCTGATGAGTACCGAGATGATGATGAGGCCGATCGCGATCTCGTAAGAGACCATCTGGGCCGAGGAGCGGAGCGCCCCCAGAAACGCATAGCGCGAGTTCGAGGCCCAGCCGGCCATGATGATGCCGTAGACGCCGAGCGAGCTCACCGCGAAGAGGTAGAGCACCCCCACATTGATGTCGGCCAAGACGACGCCGTCGCCGAACGGGATCACGGCCCAGCCGATCAGCGCCAGGATGAAGGTGATCATGGGCGCCAGGACGAAGACGACCTTGTTGGCGCCGGTCGGGATCACCGTCTCCTTGAGGAACAGCTTGAGGCCGTCGGCCAGGGGCTGGAGGAGACCGTACGGGCCCACGGTCATCGGCCCCTGGCGGAGCTGCATGGCCGCGATGATCTTGCGCTCGGCGTAGGTCAGATAGGCCACCGCGAGCAGCAGCGGCACGATGACGAGCAGGATCTGGAAGACCAGGACGGTCACCGGCCAGATCGTCGAAGTGAAGGCGTCAACCATGGGTACCGGTCGCCGCTCGGTTGCGCGCGGCCGCGAGCGCGCTGCATTCGGCCATCACCGCGGAGGCGCGGCTGATCGGGCAGGTCCGCCAATAGTCGCGGACGGGCGACACGAAGGGAGCCGGATCGACCGGCCCGGGCCGGCCGAAGCTTCCCCATTCGGCCCGCCGGATCCGGTCCGGTTCGGCGAGCTGCGGGGCGAGCTCGGCCATCCGTTCGCGCACCCGGGCGAGCGTGTCGAGCGGCACGAGCGCACCCATGGCCTCGGAAAGCGCGCGCAGGATCCGCCAATCCTCCTTGGCCTCGCCGGGCGGGAAGACGGCGAGCCGGCCGCGCTGCGGCCGCCCCTCGAGATTGACCCAGGTGGCGTTCTTCTCGGTGTAGGCGGCACCCGGCAGGATCACGTTCGCGATCGGCGCGGTCCGGTCGCCGTGGGTGCCGAGATAGACGACGAAGGCCTTCTCGAGCCGCTTCGGGTCGATCTCGTCGACCCCGACGGCGAAGACGAGCTCGATCGCCCCCCGCTCGATGCCGTCGAGGATACCGGCCAGATCGCGGCCGCCCGCAGCCGGCACGAGACCGAGCTCGAGACCGCCGACGCGGGCGGCCGCGGTGTGCAAGAAGTTGAAGCCGTTCCAGCCCTCGCGGACGAGCCGGGCGTTCTCGGCCAGGCGATGGGCGAGTGCGAGGACGGCCGCGCCGTCCGGCCGGGCGATCGCACCCGTACCCAGGATCACCATCGGCCGCTCGACCGAAGCGAGCCGCTCGGCGAAGGAGTGGCGGCCGTTCGCGAGATCCTCGAGCGTGGCGGGCCCGGCGCCGAGGTCCTGTACCGGGTAGGTGAGGTCGAAGGGTGCACCGATGCGGGCCACGGCGAAGCCGCCGCGCCGCCAACGCTTGCGGATGCGGGCGTTGAGGAGCGGCGCCTCCCAGCGCGGGTTGGTGCCGATCAGGAGGCAGAGATCGGCCTGCTCGATGCCGGCGATCGTGGTGTTGAAGAGGTACTGGGCGCGCGGTGTCGTCTCGAGCGGGGCGCCGTCCTGCCGACAGTCGAGGTGCGGCGTGCCGAGCCGGGCGGCGAGCTCCTTGACGAGCACCATGGTCTCGCAATCGACCTGATCGCCGACGAGGAAGGCGATCCGATCGGCCGGCACGCCCCGAGCGCGCTCGGCCACCGCGGCGAGCGCCGTCTTCCAGTCGACCGGCTCGAGCCGGCCTCCGCGGCGGACCATGGGCACGTCCAGCCGGCGCTTCTTCAGGCCGTCGTAGGCGAAGCGGCTCTTGTCGGCGAGCCACTCTTCGTTCACGTCCTCGTGGAGCCGCGGCAGGATCCGCATGACCTCGTTGCCGCGACTGTCGATGCGGATCGAAGCGCCGACCGCGTCCAGGACGTCGATCCCTTCGGTCTTCTTGAGCTCCCAGGTGCGGGCCCGGTACTCGTAGGGCTTGGAGTTGAGGGCACCGACCGGGCAGAGGTCGATGATGTTGCCCTGGAGCTCGGAGCTCAAGGCCGCCTCGACCCAGGTCGTGATCTCCATGTGCTCGCCGCGGTGGACGGCCCCGAGCTCTTCCACACCCGCGATCTCGTTCAAGAAGCGGATGCAGCGCGTGCAGTGGATGCAGCGCGTCATGTGGGTGGAGATCAGGGGCCCGAGATATTTGTCGGCGACCGGCCGCTTGTTCTCCTTGAAGCGGCTCTTGTCGGGACCGTAGAAGAGCGTGAGGTCCTGGAGGTCGCACTCGCCACCCTGATCGCAGATCGGGCAGTCGAGCGGGTGGTTGATCAAGAGGAGCTCGAGCACGCCCTTCCTGGCCTTGTGCACGGTCGGACTGTTGGTGTGGACGACCATGCCGTCGGCGGCCGGCAGCGCGCAGGAGGCCTGCGGCTTCGGCATCTTCTCGACCTCGACCAGGCACATCCGGCAGTTGCCGGCGATGTTGAGGCGCGGGTGGAAGCAGAAGACCGGGATCTCGCGGCCCGCCGCCTCGCAGGCCTGCAGCACGGTCGAGCCCGGGGGGACCTCGACCACCTGCCCGTCGATCGTGAGCTTGGGCACGCCCGCCTCCTCAGGCCGCCTGCCGGGCGAGGAGCTTGCGGTCGCGGATGCGCCGCTCCAGCTCGCCGCGGAAGTGACGGATCAGCCCCTGGACCGGCCAGGCGGCGGCGTCGCCGAGCGCGCAGATCGTGTGCCCCTCGATTTCCTTGGTGACGTCGAGGAGCTGGTCGATCTCGGCGGGCTCCGCCTCGCCCTTGGCCATCCGCTCCATCATCCGCCAGAGCCAGCCCGTGCCCTCGCGGCAGGGCGTACACTGGCCACAGGATTCGTGCATGTAGAAGCGCGACAGCCGGGCGATCGCCTTCACGATGTCGGTCGAGCGGTCCATGACGATCACGCCGGCCGTGCCGAGCCCCGACTGGACCTCGCGAAGGGAGTCGAAGTCCATCCGGACCGTGTCGCAGATCTCCTTGGGGATCAGCGGCACCGAGCTGCCGCCCGGGATGACGGCCAAGAGATTGTCCCAACCGCCCCGCACCCCGCCCGCGTGTTTCTCGAGCAGGGTCTTCAGAGGAATGCCCATCTCCTCCTCGACGGTGCAGGGACGGTTCACGTGGCCCGAGATGCAGAAGATCTTGGTGCCCGTGTTGTTCGGCCGGCCGAGCCCTGCGAACCAGGCGGCTCCGCGGCGGAAGATCGTGGGTGCCACCGCGATCGTCTCGACGTTGTTGACCGTGGTCGGCCGGCCGTAGAGGCCGACCGCAGCCGGGAAGGGCGGCTTGAGACGCGGCTGGCCCTTCTTGCCCTCGAGGCTCTCGAGGAGCCCGGTCTCCTCGCCGCAGATGTAGGCGCCGGCACCGCGATGCAGGTAGAGCTCGAAATCGTAGCCCGAGCCGCAGGCGTTCCTGCCGAGGAGTCCGGCCTCGTAGGCTTCGTCGATCGCGGCCTGGAGGACCCTCGCCTCCTGCACGAACTCGCCGCGGATGTAGATGTAACCGGCGGTGCAGCCCATCGCCGCGCCGGCCAAGAGACAGCCCTCGATCAGCTTGTGCGGCTCGTTGCGGATGATCTCCCGATCCTTGCAGGTGCCGGGCTCGGATTCGTCGGCGTTGACCACGAGATAGACGGGCCCGTCGGCCTGCTTGGGCATGAAGGACCATTTGAGGCCGGTCGGGAAGCCGGCGCCGCCGCGCCCTCTCAGGCCCGATTCCTTCATCTCCTTGACGAGCCAGTCGCGGCCCTTGAGGATGATGTCCTTGGTGCCGTCCCAGTCGCCGCGCCGGCGGGCGGCCTCGAGGCTCCAGGGCCGCTCGCCGTAGAGATTGGTGAAGATCCGGTCGCGGTCGTGCAGCATCACTCGCCCACTTCGAACAGCGTGGTCTTGCCCCCGGCCGGCATCGACCCCTTGCGGCCCGACTGCGGCCCCGGCTTCGGCCGCTCCCCCCGCACGACGGCCTCGAGCACCGCCCTGGCGGTCTCGTAGGTGAGGTCCTCGTAGAAATCGTCGTCGATCCAGAGCACCGGCGCGTTGGCGCAGGCGCCCAGGCACTCGAACTCGCGCAAGAAAAAGCGGCCATCGGGCGAGCTCCCGCCGGGCTCGCAGCCCAGCACCTCGCGGGCGGCCCTCAGCACCGCGTCCGAGCCGCACAGCCAGCAGGGCGTGGTGGTGCAGACCCGCACCTGCACCCGCCCCACGGGCTCGGTGTTGAACATGTCGTAGAAGGTGGCGACCTCGTAGACCCGGATCCGGGCCATGCCGAGAAAGTCGGCCACGTAGTCGAGCGCCGCCTTCGGCAGCCAGCCGCCGTGCTGCGCCTGGGCGAGATGGAGGAGCGGCAGCACCGCGCTCGCCTGCCGGCCCGCCGGGTAGCGGGCGACGATCCGCTTCGCCTCCTCGAGGTTCTCGGGCGTGAAGGCGAAGCTCGCGACATCGGGTGCCATGGCGCCATAGGGCTCCTTCGGCCCGAGCGAACGCCCGCTCATCGGTCGATCTCCCCGAAGACGATGTCGAGCGAGCCGATGATCGCCACGACGTCGGCGAGTTGATGGCCCTTGCTCATGAAGTCGAGGGCTTGGAGGTGGACGTAGCCGGGCGAGCGGATCTTGCAGCGGTACGGCTTGTTGGTTCCGTCCGAGACCAGATAGACACCGAACTCGCCCTTGCCGCTCTCGACCGCGGCGTAGACCTCCCCTGCCGGGACGTGCACGCCCTCGGTGTAGAGCTTGAAGTGGTGGATCAGCGCCTCCATCGAGCTCTTCATGAGCGCCCGGGGCGGTGGCGTGATCTTGTGGTCCTCGACCCGGACCGGCCCCGCGGGCATCTGTTCGAGACACTGGCGCATGATCTTCAGGGATTCGCGGATCTCGGCCATCCGCACGAGATAGCGATCGTAGCAGTCGCCGTTCTTGCCGACCGGAACCAGGAAATCCATCCGGTCGTAGACCTCGTAAGGCTGTGCCTTGCGGAGGTCCCAGGGGATCCCCGAGGCGCGCAGCATCGGCCCGCTGAAGCCCCAGTCGAGAGCGTCCTTGGCCTCGACCTTGCCGATGTCGACCGTCCGCTGCTTGAAGATGCGGTTCTCGGTCAACAGTGCATCCATGTCGTCGAACTTGGGGACGAACTGATCGATCCAGGCGGCGATCCGCTCCTCGAGACCGTCAGGCAGGTCGCGCGCCACGCCGCCGAAGCGGTAGTAGTTGGCGTGCATGCGAGCGCCCGAGACGGCCTCGTAGAAGGCCATGAGCTTTTCGCGCTCCTCGAACATCCACAGAAGCGGCGTCATGGCGCCGACGTCCAGCGCCATGGTCGTCACGTTCAGGAGATGGTTGAGGATGCGGGTGATCTCGTCGAACAGCACACGGATGTACTGGGCGCGGATCGGCACCTCGCAACCCAAGAGCCGCTCGACCGCGAGCACGTAGGCGTGCTCCTGGCAGAGCATCGAGCAATAGTCGAGGCGGTCGAAATAGGGGATGTTCTGCAGGTACGGGCGATACTCGATCAGCTTCTCGGTGCCGCGGTGGAGGAGGCCGATGTGCGGGTCGGCTCGCTCCACCACCTCACCGTCCATCTCGAGGACGAGGCGGAGCACGCCGTGCGCCGCCGGGTGCTGCGGGCCGAAGTTGATCGCGAAGGTCTCGAGCCTCGTCTCGGCCATGGCCGATCGTCGTCCTCCTCGAGAGCACCGCCGGCGCGCTGCATCGGTCGGCTCCGGCCGTACCGCAAGCCGGTCCGCGCGCGGCGGCGCGCCGCAGCCGCTCAGCGTGTCGCCTTCTCGTCGCCCGGCAGCACGCCGCCTCCGCCCTCCCAGGGGCTCAGGAAGTCGAAGGTCCGGAAGTCCTGCCGCAGGCGCACCGGCTCGTAGACCACCCGCTTCTGCTCGTCGTCGTAGCGCAGCTCGACATGACCGGTCAGCGGGAAGTCCTTGCGCAAAGGATGGCCTTCGAAGCCGTAGTCGGTCAAGATCCGGCGCAGGTCGGGATGGTCGGCGAAATAGATACCGTACATGTCCCAGGCCTCGCGCTCGAACCAGCCGGCGGTCGAGAACAGCTCGACCACCGAGGGCACCGGGGTGCTCTCGTCGGTCTCGACCTTGACGCGGATGCGCTGGTTGTTCTTGAGCGAGAGCAGATGGTAGACGACCTCGAAACGCCGCTCGCGCTCCGGGTAATCCACCCCGCAGAGATCGACGAGCTCCTTGAAGAGCATGTTCGGGTCGTCGCGCAGGAAAGCGAGCACTCGGCGGATCGCGGCGGCCGGCACGGTGATGGTGAGCTCGCCCCGGCCGATCCGGGCGGCGAGCAGATGGTCGCCCAGAACCGGCTCGATCAGGCTCAAGAGGTCCGCGAGCGCGGCCTCGCGCTCGGCCAGGCTCTCGACCGGCATCCGCCCTCCCCTCAGCGCAGGATCGTCGCCGTGCGCCGGATCTTCCGCTGCAGCAGGAAAATACCGTAGACCAAGGCCTCGGCCGTCGGTGGACAGCCGGGCACGTAGACGTCGACCGGGACGATCCGGTCGCAGCCGCGGACCACCGAGTAGCTGTAGTGGTAGTAGCCGCCCCCGTTGGCGCAGGATCCCATCGAGATCACGTAACGCGGCTCCGCCATCTGGTCGTAGACCTTGCGCAGCGCGGGCGCCATCTTGTTGCAGAGCGTGCCGGCTACGATCATCACGTCCGACTGGCGGGGGCTCGGCCGGAAGACGAGCCCGAAGCGGTCGAGATCGTAGCGCGAGGCCGCGGCGTGCATCATCTCGACGGCACAGCAGGCGAGGCCGAAGGTCATGGGCCAGAGCGAGCCCGAACGGGCCCAACCCACGAGTTCGTCGAGCTTGGTGACGAGGAAACCCTTGTCGCGGACCTCGGCCTCCACGCCCTCGAAGAAGGGATCGATGCGTGGGCGGGCGGCGAGGGCGGCGTCGGTGCTCATGCTCACTCCCACTCGAGGGCGCCTTTCTGCCACTCGTAGACGAAGCCCACGGTCAGGACGCCGAGGAACACGACCATCGACCAGAAGCCGAACGGGCCGATGTCGCCGAGCGCCACCGCCCAGGGGAACAGGAAGGCCACCTCGAGGTCGAAGATGATGAAGAGGATGGCGACCAGGTAGAAGCGCACGTCGAAGCGCTGGCGAGCGTCGCCGAAGGGCGCGAAGCCGCACTCGTAGGCCGAGAGCTTCTCGCGGTCGGGGCGCTGGGGTGCGACCAGGAGCGACGCCAGCACGATGACCACCGCCAAGCCCACGGCGATCCCGAGGAAGACCAGGATCGGCAGGTATTCGGCCAGGTAGCCGTTCATCCGCCCTCGCGCTGTTCGCCGCCGCCGGGATCGGCGCGGCGCGGACCTTAGGCTTGTGCGTCGCAAAAGCCAAGCCGCTCGGGCCGCGACCGAGGGCGGCAGGGACAGGCGCCGGATGCAGGGGTCGCCGCCGCGGGATGGCGAGGACGACGGGACTTGAACCCGCGACCTCCGGCGTGACAGGCCGGCGCTCTGACCAGCTGAGCTACGTCCCCGTGCGGTCCGGCGGCATGTAGGGGCAGCGGCGGACGCTGTCAACGCCGAGCCTCGGCCCGATCCGCGGGACGGGCACCGGCCCGTCGGCGCCTCCCATCCGCGCACCCCTGCCGGCCGTGCTTGCCGGCCGGGTGAGGCGACCCTACCCTGGCCGCCGCACGGGCGTAGCTCAGGGGTAGAGCGCGACGCTTACACCGTCGATGTCGGGGGTTCGAATCCCTCCGCCCGTACCAGTCGCCGAGCCGCTGCCGGCCAGCCGCGCGAGCTCCTGTCCGAGCCGGCGACGCAGCGGTGCGAGCGGTCCGTCGAGGCGGACGGGCTCGCCGTCGCCGAGCCGGGCCAGGATCGCCGCACCGTGCGCCGGATCGAGCTCGGCCTCGATCAGCGGGCCGAGCGCCAGCGACCGACCCTCGAGACGGCGCAGCCGACCGATCGGCTCGGCCGGCAGCCCCCAGCCCGAGAGCGCCGCCTCGGCGAGCCCGGGCAGCCGTGGCCGCGTGCGGAACAGGGCCACGAGCCGGCCGGCGGTCCCGGGCTGACGCTCCCAGAGTGCGCCCCAGACCCCGGGGGCGCGCAGCTCCTCCACCATCCGGGCGAAGGCCCGGGCCGCCAACCCGGTCGGCACGAGCCGGAGTTCCCCCTCGCCCTCCACGGCCGCCGGAAGCATCGGCGCCGGCACGATCCACGGCACGCTCATCGAGCGCCTCCCGTCCCGAGGTCGTTCCCCGGGCTCTTCCCTGCCGTTGCACATCGAAAAACTCTCGACAGAATTTCTATCTAGAGTTGACACCTGCCGGTGGGCAACAGCGAAGGCCGTGCTGCGAGCGCGAAGGCATCGACGCCTCGCCGGCGCTTCGCGCGTCGGCTAGCCTGCCGACCGGCCGAAGGCCGCGACGACGGGAGCCCGCGACCGAGCCTTGCCCTCGACCCGCCGCGACGTGCGCCGCATCACGCCCGTGCACACCGCCGTGCCCGGTCGGGTGCGGGTCAAGGTCGCGGGCCTCAAGGGTTGTCCGCGAACCGCTCGCGCCCTCGAGCGCGTGGCCGCCGACCGGCAAGGCATCGCCCGCGCCCGTGCCAACCCGGTGACGGGCTCGCTCCTGGTCGAGCACGACCCGAGCCTCGACCTCGCGGCCCTCCTCTGCCGGCTCGAAGAGCTCCTCGCCGGCCTGCCCGAGTTCCTCGCCGGCTCCTCCGAGCCGAGGCCGGC
>DAIOUO010000020.1:0-20128 GCA_036759485.1 Geminicoccaceae bacterium
CGGGTGGGCGGGATCCGCGCCCGCTCGCCGCCGCCGCCCACCCGCGAGGAATCCCGTCGCGCTTCCTCCGAGAGCGGCCAACCCGCGATCTCCGCGGCCACCTGGATGCATTCGATCAGCGCCGCCCCCTGGGTGAGCTTGCGGTGCGCCTTCATGTCGCCGTCGCGGTAGGCGTTCTTGATCCGCAGCTCGACGGGATCCATGCCGATCGCCCGCGCCACCACGTCCATGTGCGATTCGAGCGCGAAGTCGCCGCCCGTGACGCCGAAGCCGCGCATCGCCGAAGAGGGCGTGCGGTTGGTGAAGACGCACCAGCTGTCGACCCGGACGTTGGGGATCCAATAGGGCCCCGGGTGGTGGGCGGCCGATTTGATGGTCCCGTAAGTCGACAGCCGCGAATAGGCCCCGGCATCGTGGTAATGGGTGATCTTGCGCGCCACGATCCGGCCGTCGCGCATCACCCCGTCCTCGATCAGGATCCGTTCGGCGCCGCGCGGGCTCGAGACCTGCATCTCTTCGGCGCGCGAGAACACGTAGCGGACGGGCCGGCCGGTCAGCATGGCGGCGAGCACGGCCAGGGGCTCGACCACGGTGTCGACCTTGCCGCCGAAACCACCGCCCACCGTGCCGCCGATGAAGTGCAGCCGGTTGCTTTCGATCTTGAGCTGGGCCGCGGTGTTGTCGAGCGAGAAGAACAGGCCCTGGGTACAGGTGTAGACGGTGAACCGACCGTCCTCGGCCGGCACCACGATGCAGCCATTGGTCTCGAGCGGAGCGTGCTCGATCGGCGACATCTGGTAGCGGCCGCTGACCACGAGGTCGGCCGAGCGCAGCGCCGCCTCGACGTCGCCGAAGCGGATCTGCTGGCAGTCGTAGTCGCCCCAATAGCGGAACCAGTTGCGACCGATATATTCGTTGACGAGCGGGGCACCCGGCTTCAGCGCCTCCTCGACGTCGAAGACCGCGGGTAGAGGCTCGTAGTCGACCCGCACCTTGGCCACCGCCTCGGCGGCGGCACGCCGGCTCTCGGCGAGGACCGCGACGATCGGCTCGCCCAGATAGCGTACCTTGCCGTCGGCGAGCGCCGGCTCGTCGTCGATGCCGAAATTGAAGATCGTCAGGATGTTGTGCGCCTTCTTGGGGAGATCGGCCCAGCGCAGGATCCGCCGCACGCCGGCCGTGCGCTCGGCGGCGCTCGTGTCGATCGATCGGATCCGGGCGTGGTGCTGGGTCGACCGCACGCAGCGCAGATGCAGCAGCCCGGCCACCGGATGGTCGTCGAAGAAGGTGGTCCGACCGGTGACGTGGCCCTCGATGTCCTGCCGGCGGACCGGCTGACCCACGAGGCGCAGATCGTCGTCGCGCTCGTCGGCGAACAGCTCCTTGCGGATCCGCATCGCTCCCCCTCCGCTCAGCCGCGCCGGCCGGCCATCCGCCGCGCGGCCTCGAGGATCGCCTCGACGATCGGGGTGTAGCCGGTGCAGCGGCAGATGTTGCCGGCGATCGCCTCGATCACCTGCTCGCGCGAAGGATTCGGCTCGCGGTCCAACAGCGCCTTGGCGGCGACCAGCATCCCCGGTGTGCAGAAGCCGCACTGCGCGGCGAAGCCGTCCATGAAAGCCTCCTGCAAGGGGTGCAGCCGCGGCCCGTCGGCGAGGCCGCGTACGGTCGTCACCCGCCTGCCGTCGGCCGCTTCGGCGAGGCTCAGGCAGGCGAGCACCGGCTCGCCGTCGAGCAACACGGTGCAGGCCCCGCAGGTGCCTTGCAGACAGCCGGCCTTGGGCGAGGTGTCGCCGAGCCGCTCGCGCAACAGCGTCAAGAGGTTCTCGCCGCCCTCGGCGACCGCCGCCACCTCGACCCCGTTGAGCTCGAGCCGGATCGCCCGCGTCATCGCCGCACCTCACGGTTCGCCGAGCAAGAGCCGGCGCAGGATCACGCCCACCACCCGCCGCCGGTACCAGGAGGAGGCGATCGGATCGGTCGGCGGGTCGCCCTCGCCCGCCGCCGCGGCGACCGCGGCTCCCACCCCCTCGGCGCCGAGCGGCCTGCCCTCGAGCGCGCGCTCGACCGAACGCGCCCGGATCGGGGTCGGGGCCATGGCACCGAACGCCACCCGGGCGCCGCTCACCCGCCCGCCCGAGAGCGGCAGCCAGGCCGCGATCGTCACCACGGCCGGTCCCTTGGGGTGCGTCCGGGTCATCTTGCGGAAGCGGAAGGCGGCCGGGTCGGCCGGCCGTTCGAAGCTCACCGCCGCGACCAGCGGCCGGGGTGTGCGCTCCCGCCCGCGCAGGAGCTCCTCGAGCGGCACCTCCCGCGCGCCGAAGCCCGAGGCGAGCTGGACCCGGGCATCGAGCGCCAAGAGAGCGGTCGCGAAATCGCCGTAGGGGTGCGGGGCGAACAGGTTGCCGCCCACCGTCGCCATCGTGCGGACCGCCGGGCCGCCCACCGCGCGGGCCGCCGGGTGGAGGAAAGCGAGCTCGCGCGAGGCCAGGATCTGCGCCATCGTGACCCCGGCGCCGAGCTCGATCCGACCGCCGGCCGCCCGCATCCGGCCGAAGGCCGGATCGGTGGTGCGCACGATCACCGAGAAGGAGACGTCGCCCTCGTTGACCGCTCGCATGACGAGCGTGCCGCCGGCGAGGAACCGGGCGGCCCGTTCGGCCTGCAGGAGGCTCGCGGCCTCGGCGAGCGTGGGCGTGGTACGGACCTCGAGCGGCACGGCCTCAGCCCTCCCCGCCGCCTTCGACGAGCCCGCGGATCGCCTCGAGCCCGGCCTTCTGCACGTCCTCGGCGACCAGCCCGCGCATCGCCGCCTCCTCCCCCGGCCGGGTGGTGAAGCGCGCCCGCCAGGAGACGAAAGTGAGATCGCCGTCCGTCACCGGCAGAAGGCGCACGGTCGCGACGTAGTTGAAGAGCGGCACGGGCGTGTCCAACAGGCAATAGGTGAAGCTCTGCTCGAGGTCGGAGAGGGCCAGCAAGCGCTCGCGGAGCTCGCTGCCGTCCCGCAGCCGGAAGCGGCGCACACAGCCCACCCGGTCGGCGGGTTCGCCGCGCTCGATCGCGCTCTCGGTCACGATCGGATGCCAGCGATCGTGGCCGTTGAAGTCGCGCAGGATCGCCCAGACCCGATCGGTCGGGGCCTCGAAGATCGTACTGGTCGCGACCTCGAGCACCCGGCTCAGCTCCCGAGCTGGCGCTTCAGGGCATCGAAGCCCGCCTGGAACACGCCCTGGCCGATCTGGTTCACGAGCTCGGCCTCGCGGGCGGGATCGCAGGTGAACTCGGCCGACCATTCGGCGAAGGTCCGATCACCGTCGGTGACCGGCGTGAGCCTGAGCGTGGCGACGTAGTCGGAGAGCGGCATCGGGCTCTCGAGGATGCTGTAGGTGCAGAAATATTCGTAGTCCGAGAGGCCCAGGAGCCGCTCGCGGATCCGCTCGCCGTTCCTGAGCCGGAAATCGCGCACGCAGCCCACCCGGTCGGCGGGCTCGCCGTTCTCGATCCGGCTCTCGGCGATCGCCGGATGCCAGGAGGGCAGCCCGTTGAAGTCGCGGATCCGTGCCCAGACCCGCGCCACCGGCGCCGGGATCACGCTCGAGACGTAGACGCGCGCCATGGCTCAGGGCCCCGTCCCGCCGGCCCCGCCGCCCGAGCCCGAGGCTTCGCGCTCGGCCGCCTCGCGCTTGGCCTTGTCCTTCTCGGCCTCGCGGCGGATCGCGTCCATGTCGCGCGCCTCGCGGATGAGCCCGCCCATCCGCGCGAGCGAGCCGCCCTCGATGCCGATGTCCTTCAAGAGCGTGTCGATCATCGGCGCCTGGACGCGGTAGCGCAGCGCCGCATCGATCACCTCGTCGGTCGTGTTGCGCCGCTCGCCGGCACCGGCCCCGCCCAGGCCGTCGATCTGCAGGATCTTGATGCCCTCGATCTTCTCGAGCGGACGCACGCTCTCGCGCACGATCCCCTCGATCCGCTCGAGCAGCCGGCGCCGGAAGAGCGACTGGCGGGCACCGTCGGTGAGCACGTTCTCGGCCTCGTTCATGAGGCGCTGCGCCTCGGCCTCGACCGTGGCCTTCACCCGCTCGGCGTCGGCCGCGATCTTCTTGGCCTCGGCCTCGAGCTCGGCGATCAGGAGGTCCACCGTCCGCTTGCGCCGGGCGGCCTCGGTCTCGCGCACCGTCTTGGTGTGCTCCTCGGCCTCGGCGGCCCGAGCGGCCGCGGCCTCTGCCTCGATCTTGGCCGCCGCCTCCTCCACCGCCTTCATGAAGAGGGCGATCGCCTTCTCCTTCTGGGCGAGCTCGACCTCGCGCTCGCGGGCGATCTCGAGCTTGCGGAGATCCCGCTCGCGCGCCACCCGCGCCTCGTCGAGGCCGCGCTCGGCTGCGATCCGCGCCCGCTCGACCTCCTCCCGCGCGGCGATCTCGGCTTCCTGCAGCGCCTGGCTGCGCGCGACTTCGAGCTGCTCGAGGGCACGGCGGCGTTCGATGCGAGCGGCCTCCACCGCCTGCTCCACCCCGACCTCGAGCCGGGCGATCTCGCGCCGCGTGCCGAGCTCGGCCTCCTTGACCTTGCGCTCGGCCTCGCTGCGCTCGACCCGCTTGGCCGTGAGCTGGATGGTCTTCTCTTCGAGCGCCTGCTCGACCACCCGGTCGCGGTCGATCTCGAGCGTCCTGCGGGTCCGCTCGGCGGCGATCCGCTCCTCCTCGAGGCCGAGCTCGACCGCGATCCGCTGCTGCTCGACCGCGTGCCGGCGGGCCAGATCGGCGGCCTCGAGCGCCCGCTGCCGCTCGATCTCGCGCTGCCGCGTGTCCTGCTCGGCCGCGATCCGCTCGGCCGCGAGCGTCTTGGCCTGGGCGATGCGCGCCTTCTCGACCGCCTCGCGCGCCATGACCTCGGCCTCGTCGAGCGCCCGGTTGCGGGCGATCTCGAGCTGGCGGATGTGCTCTTCGCGCGCCACCCGCTCGGCCGCGAGTTCGCGATCGGCCGCGATTCGGGCGCTCTCGATCGCCTTCCTGGTCCCGACCTCCTCGGTCTCGAGCCGCCCGAGCCGCTCGATCTCCTTGAGCCGGGTCGTGATCTCGGCCCCGATCCGCTCGAGGGCGAGGCGCTGGACCTGGGCGATCTTGGCCGCCTCGACCGCCTCCTGGGCGGCGATCTCGGCCTCCTCGACCGCCGCCCGGCTCGCCGCGCGCTCCGCTGCGATCGCCTTCTCCTGCGCGATCCGGGCCTTCTCGGTCGCCTCCCGCGCCGCGACTTCGGCCAGATCGAGGGCCTCGTTGCGGGCGATCTCGAGCTTGCGGACCTTCTCTTCCTGCGCGATCCGCGCCTGCTCGACGGCCTCCTTGGCCGCGATCTGCTCGCGCTCGAGCTCGCGGGCGCGGGCGATCTCGCGCTGCCGCGTGTCCTGCTCGGCCGCGATCCGCTCGGCCGCCAAGAGCCGCTCGCGGGCGATCCGGGCCGCCTCGACCGCTTGCTGGGCCGCGATTTCGGCCGCTTCGAGGGCCTGTTGGCGCTCGATCTCGAGCTCGCGCGTCCGCCGGTCGGTGGCGATCCGCTCGGCCGCGACCTTGCCGGCCTCGGCGATCTTGAGCCGCTCGATCGCCTCCCGCGCGTCGATCTCGGCCTGCTCGACGGCGAGCTGGCGGGCGATCTCGCGCTGACGGATCGCCTCCTCCGTCGCGATGCGGGCATCGGTGACCGCCCGCTCTTGCGCGATCCGAGCCTTCTCGGTCGCTTCCCGCGCGGCGATCTCGGCCTCGTCGAGCGCCTTCTGCCGCTCGATCTCGAGCCTGCGGGTCTCCTCTTCGCTTCGGATCCGCGCCTGCTCGACCTCGAGTTCCTGGGCGATCCTGGCCTTCTCGGTCGCCTCGCGGGCGGCGATCGCCGCCGCCTCGAGGGCGCGCTCGCGCTCGATCTCGCGCCGCCGCGTCTCCTCCTCCGAGGCGATCCGCGCTTCGGCGAGCTCGAGCTCTTGGGCGATCCGAGCCTTCTCGACCGCCTCCTTGGCCGCGATCTCGGCCGCCTCGATCGCTTTCTGCCGCTCGATCTCGCGCTCGCGGGTGGTCCGCTCGGCCTCGATCCGGGCCTCCGCGAGGGCGCGCTCCTGGGCGATCCGGGCGCGCTCGACCGCTTCCTTGGCAGCGATCGCCGCTTCTTCGGCCTCGGTCTCGCGCCGTGCCCGCTCGCGGGCGATCTCGGCCCGCTGCTGGGCGCGGCGGAACTCGACCTCGCGCTGCTGCTCGAGCCGGGCCGCCTCGCTCTCCTGCTCGATCGCGAGCGCCTGCTTCTCGGCCTCGAGGTTGCGGGTGCGGATCGCGATCATCGAGTCCTGCTCGATGTCGTTCCTGAGCTTCCTGCGCGCCTCGATCTCCTCGATCAGCCGGGTCAGACCCTCGGCGTCGAAGCGATTGGACGGGTTGAAATATTCGAGGTCGGTCTGGTCGAGGTCGGTGATCGCGACCGATTCCAGCACGAGGCCGTTCTGGACGAGCGCCTCCTCGCAGGCCGCCTTGACCCGGGCGACGTACTCGGTGCGGCGCTCGTGCATCTCCTGCATGGTCATCTCGGAGGCGGCCGAGCGCAGCGCGGAGACGAGCTTGCCCGACAAGAGCGCGTGCAGCCGCTCGGGCTCGAGGCTCTTCCGGCCGAGCGTGGCGGCGGCGAGCGCCACCGCCTCCCTGGTGGGCGCCACCCGGACGTAGAACTCGGCGTCGACGTCGACCCGCATCCGGTCCTTGGTGATGAGGGCGTCCTCGCGTTCGCGCACGACCTGCAGCTGCAGGACGTTCATGTTGACCGGCGTGACCTCGTGCACGAACGGGAAGACGAAGGCGCCGCCGTTGATGACCACCTTCTCGCCGAACAGGCCCGTGCGGACGAAGGAGACCTCCTTGGACGAGCGCCGGTAGAGGAGGTTCAAGAAATAGACGACGACCGCGACGACGATGATCGCGACGATCAGCCAGAGGATCAGTTGGCCCCAAGCCTGCGCGCTCATCCGATCTGCCTCCCGCTCTCCGCCCGCACCCCGGGTCGGAGGATCGATGCGAACCTGCGTACTTCCTCGGCGATCGCCCGCTCCACCGGCAGCCGCTCCAGCGAAGAGGCGCCGTAGAAACCGTGGCAATGCCGGCTGCGCTCGAGCACGAAACGGGCATCCTCGGGTGTCGCGACCGGCCCGCCGTGCACCAGCACGAGGATCTCGGGGCGAAGGGCGAGCGCCGCCTCGGCCCAACGATCGACCAGCTCCGGTGCCGCCTCGAGCGGCAGCGTGGTCCGCGCCCCGATCGAACCGCCGGCGGTGAGCCCGAGATGGCAGACGAGGAGGTCGGCACCGGCCTCGGCCATGGCCCGGGCGTCCTCGGCCGAGAAGACGTAGGGCGTGGTGAGGAGGTCCTTGCGCCGGGCGAGCCGGACGAGCTCGACCTCGAGACCGTAGCCCATGCCGGTCTCCTCGAGGTTCTGCCGGAAGGTGCCGTCGATCAGCCCGACGGTCGGGAAGTTCTGCACGCCCGAAAAGCCGAGCCGGGCGAGCTCGTCCAGGAACAGGTCCGGGTTCCGGAACGGATCGCTCGCGCACACGCCCGCGAGCACCGGTGTGTGGCGGACCACCGGCAGCACTTCCGCAGCGAGCTCGAGGACGACGGCGTTGGCGTCGCCGTAGGGCATGAGGCCGGCCAGCGAGCCGCGCCCGGCCATCCGGTAGCGCCCCGAATTGTAGATCACGATCAGATCGATCCCGCCCGCTTCTTCCGATTTGGCGGAGATCCCGGTGCCGGCGCCGCCACCCACGATCGGCTCGCCGCGCGCCGCCTTCGCCCGCAGCCGTTCGAGGATCGCCCCTCTCGGGATGCGCGCCATGCTCACCTCCCGGCCCGGCGCCGCAAGAGCGCGCCGTGTTGTGCCCGGAAGGCGCGCACCAGCGCATCCGCGAAAGCCGGATCGTTGACGTGGTGCGGCAGCCGGACGAGCCGGCGCGAAGCGGTCGGCCGCACGAGCGCCTCGAGCGTGGCGAACAGCGCCCGATCCGCCTCCGGATCGTGGAAGGGTTGGCCGGGAGCGTCGAGGGCCGACAGCCCGCCTTCGGGCAGGAAGAAGGTGACGGGCCCGTCCATCCGGTTGAGCCGCTCGGCGATCCAGCGGCCGATCCGCTCGCACTCCTCGGCGGTGGTCCGCATGAGCGTGACCTGGGGGTTGTGCCGGTAGAACAGCCGGCCGCGGAAGGCCGCGGGCACCGTCTCGGGCGGCCCGAAATTGACCATATCCAGGGCTCCGCAGGAGCCGATATAGGGCACGCGCGTGCGGATGAAGGCGCCGAGCCGGTCCTCGCTGCAGGCGAGCACCCCGCCCACCAGGAGATCGGCGATCTCGGTCGTGGTGAGGTCGATCGCGCCCACGAGCTGGCCGCCCTCGACCAGCTTCTCCATCGCCGTGCCGCCGATCCCGGTGGCGTGGAAGACGAGGCAGTCGACCTCGCCCTCGAGCGCCCTCGCGATCCGCTGTACGGCCGGGGTGGTGACCCCGAACATGGTGAGGCCGATGGCCGGCAGATCGGGCCGCGCCGGCCCGCCGGCGAGCTTCGATCGCGCCTCGAGCCGGTGCTTGACCATGCCCACGAGCGCGTGCGCGGCGTTGCCCAGGATCTCCCGGCTCACCCGGTTGAGCCCCTGGACGTCGGTCACCGCCGGCACGAGCACGATGTCGGAGGCCTCGACGAAGCGGCGCACGTCGCCCGCCACCATGGTCGAGACCATGACCTTGGGCACCCCCACCGGCAGTTCCCGCATGGCGGGCGTGGCCATCGCCGTACCGCCCGAGCCGCCGGCGGCGATGATCCCGGCGATCCCCTCCTGACGCCGGATCCAGTGCACGAAAGCTTCCGCCATCGCCGCCACCGAGCGGCCGCGGTCGCCCGTGAAGACGGCGTTCGGCCCCTGCGGGTGGAAGAGCGCCACCTGCTGCGGCGTGACGTCGGCCGAGGACGGCTTGCCCGAGGTCGAGAGATCGACGAGCCGGGTGCGCAGCCCCGCCTCGCGGATCTGGTCGCGCACGAAGCGCAGCTCCGCACCCTTGGTGTCGAGCGTGCCGACCACCAGCACCACGACCTCGCCCGGTGCGGCGAGCGGGCGCAAGGGCGTGGGCTCGCGCGGCCGCTCGCTGGCAGCGAGCGTCTCGCCGGCCGAGAGGATGCGGGCGGTCGCCTCGATCCGGGCGAGGCTCAGGGGCTGCGACCAGCGGGTGGGGAGGACCGGGTTGGAGTTCCACACCTTGCGCGGGCCGCGCCCGGCCGGCCGGCGCGTCGCGCCCTCGGCCGGCTCGCCGCCGGCCTCGACCGCCTGCGCCTCGAGATCCTCGTGGGCGTGCCGGCCGACGCCCAGAAGCCGCTGCTGCAGGTCGCGGTCGGCCGCCAGCCGGGCGCTCTCCATCACCCGGAAGATCCGGCCGTTGACCATGATCGCCACCCGCTCGGCGACCGAGGTGGCGACCGCCAGGTTCTGCTCGACGACGAGGATGGCCATCTCGCCTTCCTCGCCCAGGCGATGCAAGAGCCGCTCGACCTGCTCGACGATCACGGGTGCGAGCCCCTCGGTCGGCTCGTCCATGACCAGGAGCTCGGGGTTGCGCAACAGGGCCCGGGCGATCGCGAGCATCTGCTGCTCGCCACCCGACAGCTGCGCACCGCCGTTGTTCCGTCGTTCGGCGAGGCGCGGGAAGGTCTCGTAGATCCGCTCGATCGACCAGGGCCCTCGGCCGCGCCCGGAACCCGCGACGAGCCGCAGATGCTCGTCCACCGTCAAGGAACGCCACAGCCTCCGGCCCTGCGGGACGTAGCCGATGCCGGCTCTCGCGATCTCGGTCGGGCTGCGCCCCACGAGCTCCTCGCCCTTGAAGCGGATCGAGCCCGCGCTCGGCGCGACGAGGCCCATGATCGCCTTGCAGAGCGTGGTCTTGCCCATGCCGTTGCGGCCGACCAGGCCGAGGACGCCCCGCGGCAGGTCGAGATCGACGCCCTGGAGCGCGTGCGAGCGGCCGTAATGGACGTGCAGCCCCTTGATGGCGAGTGCGCTCGCCGCGGCGGGTCGGCGCGGCTCAACCATGGCCGTGCCCCAGATAGAGCTCCTGCACCTCGGGGTCGGCCTCGATCTCCGCGGGCGTGCCCTCCTTGAAGATCCGCCCCTCGTGCATGAGCGTGACGCTCTCGACGACCCGCAGCGCCACGTCCATGTCGTGTTCGATGATGATGAACCCCATGTGCGCGGGCAGGCCGTTCAGGATCGCCACGAGATCGGCCCGCTCGGCGGGCGAGAGCCCGGCCGCCGGCTCGTCGAAGAGGAGGAAGCGCGGCGCGCCGGCGAGTGCGAGCGCCACCTCGAGCTGGCGCTGCTGGCCGTGGGCGAGCTCGGCCACCTTGCGCTCGGCGACCGCGTCCAGGTGAACGGCGTGGACGAGCCCTCGGGCGCTCTCGAGGAGCGCGTCGTCGCGCTTGGGCCGCAGGAGCGAGAAGCGGCCGCGCGAGACGCCGAGGCAGGCGAGATAGACATTGTCGAGGACCGAGAGCCCACCGAACAGCAGCGAGATCTGATAGGTCCGCCTGAGCCCCCGGCGGATCCGCTCGTGCGCCGGAAAGCGGGTCACGTCCTCGCCGAAGAAGCGGATCGTGCCCGAGCTCGCCGGGAAGTCGCCCGTGATGCAGTTCAAGAGCGTGGTCTTGCCGGCCCCGTTCGAGCCGAGGATCGCCCGCCGCTCGCCCGGCCGCACGCTCAAGGTCACATCCGACAAGGCGACGAGCGCCCCGAACTGCTTGGTGACGCCTCTGAGCTCGAGGGCGTTGACCGTGCCCGTGGCGGAGAGCCGCTCGGCGATGGCGAGCGCCATCAGCGCCCTCCCCCCTCGCGCGCGGCCGCGGCCCGCCGCCGCCTCGCCCGCTCCCACAAGCCCAGGATCCCGTCGGGCGAGAACAGCACGGTCACGAGGAAGCCGAGCCCGATCAGCAGCTGGAAGCGCTGGCCCGAGAGCCCGAGGGCCACGAGCGCGTCGAGAGCGAAGATGCGCAAGAGCACGTAGAGGAGCGCGCCGATGAAGGGCCCGATCGGTCGGCCGAGCCCGCCCACGACCGCGATCACGAGCACGTCGATCACCGGGCCGATACCGACCGTGCCGGGGGCGATCTGACCGTTGAGCCAGGTCAGGAGCACGCCGGCCGGAGCCGCGAGGAAGGCCGCGAAGGCATAGGCCGCGATCCGGTGCGCGGTGACGTCGAAGCCGAGCGCCGCCATCCGCCTCGGATTGTCGCGGATGCCCTGGAGGGCGAGGCCGAAGGGGGCGCGGACCACCCAGACGACGAGCCCCCAGGCGATCGCCGCCCACCCCAAGCAGAGGTAATAGAAGGGTACGGGCGAGCGCCAGTCGACACCCCAGAAGACCGGTGCCCTGACCCCGTTGAAGCCGAGGAAGCCGCCGAAGACGGTCTCGTTCTGGCGGGTGAAGTAGAAGAAGGCGGCGGCGATCGCGAGGGTGATCATGATCGTGTAGATGCCGGCGGTCCTGACCGCGAGCGCCCCCGAGAGGGTGCCGAAGAGCACGGCCAGGAGGATCGCCACCGGCACGGCGAGCCAGAAAGGCCACCCCAAGCTGATCTGGGCGAGGCCCGAAGTGCCGAGGATCGCCACCATGTAGCCGGCGAAGCCCGCCACCGTCATCTGAACGAGGCTCACCATCCCCCCGTAGCCCGCGAGGAACTGGAGGGAGAGAGCGATCGTACCCAGGATCAGCGCCCAACCGAACACCTGGACGAGGAAGAAGTCCGAGGCCACGGCCGGCAGGAAGAGGAGGACGAGGGCGGCGATCCAGCCGGCCGGCGGAACCCCGGCCTCGCGGTCGGCCGCGGGGGCCGTGGTCGCGCTCGCGAGGCCCGCTCGTGCCGCGGCCATGGGCTCAGCGCATCGCCAACAGGCCCTGCGGCCGGAAGGCCAGGACCAGGACCATGATGAGGAAGCTGAAGACGATGGCGTAGGTCGGCAAGTAAACCGAGCCGAACTGCTCGGCGAGGCCGATCAAAAGCGCTCCGAGCGCCGCCCCGGGGATCGAGCCGAGCCCGCCCACGATGACGACGACGAGCGAGGCCAAGAGGAAGCGGGTGTCCTCACCGGGAGAGAGCGACTGGAAGGTGCCGCCCACCACCCCGGCCATGCCGGCGAGCCCGGCGCCGAAGGCGAAGACGAGGGCGAAGAGGAGTTGGATGGGCACGCCCGAGGCCGCGAGCATCTCGCGGTCGTCCACGCCGGCGCGGATCAGCATGCCCACCCGCGTGCGGTTGATGGCGAGCCAGAGGAGCACGCCGATCACCACCGAGGCCGCGAAGATCACGAGCCGCACCCGTGGATAGCGCAAGTAAACCGCCTCGCCGTTCGGCCGGACGTCGAGCACGATCGGCAGCTCGACGGGCCCCGCGAGCCATTCGGGGGTGGGAATCTGGTAGAAGTCGCCGCCCCAGGCCCAGAGCATGAGATCGGCGAAGACGATCGAGAGCCCGATCGTGACGAGCGTCTGGCGCAGCTCCTCGCCCTCCATGTGGCGGAAGACGAGGGTCTGGAGGAGGAGGCCGGCGATCGCCACGAGCACGAAGGCCACGAGGAAGGCGGGCAGCCACAGGCTCGTCGCCTGGACCGTCGAATAGCCGAGATAGCCTCCGAACAGATAGAGCGAGCCGTGCGCCAAGTTGACGTTGCGCATGAGCCCGAAGATCAGCGTGAAGCCGGTGGCGACCAGGAAGTAGAGCCCACCGAGCGTGATCCCGTTCAACAGCGCACTCACGAAAACGCGCTTCCTGCCGAGCCAGCGCTCGAGGTCCTCCGGCCAGTCGGCGAGCACGAGCCAGAGGAGGAGCACGATCGCGAGCGCGAGCAGGAGTGCGGCGAGCGGCCGCCGCTCGATCCATCCGAGCACGCCGCGGCCCGCACCCTCAGCCCGACCGACGTCCAGCCCGCCCCGCGCGATCACTTCCGATCCCGCCCCCGATCCGGACCGGCCGGGGCACCGCCCCCGCGAGCGACCCGCCGGCCCGCGAGGCCACTATCGCGCGAAGGCGCCCTCCCGCCCATAGCACCGAGTCTGGAAATCGCGCGTGCCCAGCAGCCGGGCCCGGCGCCGGTACTCGCTCGGCGAGGGGCCGACATGGGCGGTGAAGAAGCGGGTGAAGCTGCTCTGGCAGGCGAAGCCCAGCTCGTGGCCGATCTCGGTCACCGAGCGGTCGGAGGCGAGCAGCCGGTCGAGCGCCGCCTCGACCCGCAACAGGTCGAGATAGAGGGCGGGCGTGAGCCCGAGCTGGTCGCGGAACATCTTGTAGAAGTGCGGCCGCGACAGACCGGCCTCGCGGGCCACCCGATCGAACGAGAGGTCGTCGGCGAACCGCTCGCCGATGAGCCGCATCGCCCGGCGGACGCGGAAGTCGATCGGCCCGCGCCGGGCCGAGGCCGGGGCCGGCGAAACCCCTTGCCAGGAGCGCTCGAAGCAGGCGGCGGTCAGCTCGAGGAGCGCGTCCTCGAGCCGGCCGTCGCCGCGCGGCTCGGCCAGCAGTGCCACGACCCGCCGGATCCGGCCCTCGAGCGAACCCGAGAGCTCGATCCGCGGCGAGCCGAAGCGGAGCGTGCCGGCGCCGAGCCCGCTCGTGGCCGCGAACCAGTCGGGCCGCACATAGAGGACCAGGAACAGGCCCGCCGCACCCGGGGCGGCCGGGCGGTGGGCGTGCGGCGCCCAGGGGTCGATCGCCACCGCCACGTCCCGGCCGGTCGGCTGCGGTCGACCGTCGACCAGGAGGGTGGCCGGTTCGCCCTCGAGGAAGAAGACCAGATGCCCTTCGCGATGGGCATGGGTGAGCATCGCCCGGTCGAGCCGGTAGAGCGTCGCCCGGCCGAAAGCCCCGTGGCAGATCGCGAGCGCGCTGCTCAAGCCTGCCTCCCCGTCGTCTCTTCGTTCGCGGGCCGAGTGGATCGCCGACCCGGGCCGCGGGCGCAAGCCCTGGACGCGCCGTACCCCGACGGGGAGGCCCGGAGCCGGCGCGAGAGCGCACGGCGCGGCCCCGAGGCCGCGCCGTGCGCCCGGTCCGCTCAGTACTTCTTGCACTCCGGGTTGGTGCGGCTCGGTGGGCCGATCTTGCGGAAGACGTCCTCCGGGAAGCCGAGCGTCTGGTTGACGTTCTCGACCACCTTGACGACCTTGGAGACCAGGTTGCCGTCCTTGTCCTGCACCACCTCGGTGACGAAGTTGGTGCCGATCGCCTGGCGGTTGTGGTCGAGCCGGATCTTGCCGTTGGGCGCGTCGAGCACGAGGTTCTGCAGGGCCTCGCGATACTTCTTGTGACCGTCGGAGAGATCGCCCTTGATCTGGTCGAGGGCGGTGAAGACCGCGGAGGCCGAGTTGTAGTAGTTGGTGGCGAGCAGCGAGGGGCTCGCGAACCGCTTGTCGGGCGGGAAGGCGTCCTGATAGGCCTTGACGAAGGCCTGCCAGCGCGGGTCCTCCCAGGTGTCGGCCTGGCCCGAAGCGGCGACCGCACCGAGCAGCAACTCCTTGGCGCGCCCCTTGGAGGAGAGCACGGTCTGGTCGACCATGATCGAGCCGCCGACGATCTTGGCGTTGCCGCCCGCCTGGGCGTACTGGTTCAGGAAGTTGACTGCATCGGCGCCACCCAGGCCCAGATAGATCGCATCGACGTTGTCCGGCAGTGCCGCGATGATCGAGGCGAAGTCCTTGGTGCCGAGCGGCACCCACTTGCGGTCCACGACCTGGCCGCCCAGGCCGCAGAACTCGAGGACGAGCCCGAAGACCTGGGTGTAGACGAAGGAATAATCCTCGCCGACCGTGGCGATCCTGCGGTAGCCCTTGTTGTTGTAGATGTAGCTACCGAGCCCGGCCTGCCACTGGGCGCCGTCCATGTTGAAGCGGAAGAAGTTGGGTGCCGGGTTGACGAAGGTGGTCTCCTGGGCCCCCGATGCCGCGTTCACGAAGGTCATCTGCGGCTGCGTGTGGGCGTAGTCGCGGACCGCGATGCCCTCCGAGCCCGAGAGCGGGCTGATGACGAGGTCGACCTTGTCCTGCTCGACGAGCTTGCGGACGGCGCGGACCGCCGAATCGGGCGTGGCGTCGGTCGACGCCACGACGATCTCGAGGTCCTTCCCGCCCGCCTTGCGGTTCCACTTGCGGAGCGCCACCTCGAAGCCGCGCATGCCGTCCTCGCCGAGCACCGTATAGGTGCCCTCGAGGGTGGCGGTCACCCCGATCCTGATCTTCTCGGCGGCCTCGGCCGCCGCGGCGAGCGCGAGCGAGGCGAGCGCCGTCGCGCCCAAGAGGATCCGCTTCATCAGACACGACCTCCCTGCTCGTCCCGGGGCGGGCAGGCACGACCGTGCGGCCGCCCGCCCGTCGGTCACGGATCCGAGATAGACCGGGAGCCGGCGGCGGGCCAGCCGGGGCGTCCGCCCGAGCGTGCCCGATGGTCTGATTTTTGGCGCCCGGCGGTGCGGCCGGGCCTTGTTGCTAAGCCCTCGCCGCTGCGCCATGTTCCCGCGACGGGCGGACGCCGGGTCGGCCGGCGCCTCCGTCGCAGCGACCCTGGGGGGCGATCGACCATGACGCGTTACACACGCCGCGACGCTCTGGTGCTCGGCGCCAGCGCCGTGGCCCTCGGCAGCTTCTGGAACCGCGACGTCCTCGCGCAACTGCCGATCAAGGACGTGCCGGCACCCGATCTCAAGATCGAGAAGGGCGCCACGCTCAGGCTGATGCGGCCGTCCAAGTTCATCCAACCGGACGAGGACATCTGGAAGGCCAACACCGCCAAATTCACCCAGAAGACCGGCGTGGAGGTCAAGATCGACTGGGAGAGCTGGGAGGACATCCGCCCGAAGATGGCGGTCTCGGCCAGCATCGGCAGCGGGCCGGACATCGTCATGGGCTGGTACGACGACCCGCACCAGTACCCGGACAAGGTGATCCCGCTCGACGACATCGCCAAGTATCTGGGCGAGAAGAACGGCGGCTGGTACCCGACGCCGACCAAGTACTGCATCCGCGACGGCCGTTGGCTCGCGCTCCCGGTCGGGGTCGGTGGCGGGGCGATGACCTACCGCACCTCCTGGCTCAAGAAGGCCGGCTTCGAGAAGTTCCCGACCGACTTCCCCGGCATGCTGAAGATGGCGGCGGCGGTGAAGGCGGCCGGCAAGGCGGGCGGCCTCGCCCTCGGCAACGCGGTCGGCGACGGCAACACCTGGCACTGGATCCTCTGGGGATTCGGCGGCGCCGTGGTCGACGAGAAGAACCGGGTGATCCTCGACAGCCCGGAGACCGTGGCCGCCCTCGAATACGCCCGCGAACTCTACCAGCACTTCGTCCCGGGCACCCTCGCCTGGCTCGACCCGAACAACAACAAGGCCTTCTTGGCGGACGAGATCAGCTGGACCCACAACGGCATCTCGATCTACTTCGCGGCCAAGAACAGCAAGGACCCCAAGGTCCAGGCGATCGCCGACGACACCGACCACGCCGTCCCGCCGATCGGTCCCTCGGGCAAGCCGACTGCGACGGCGGCCGTGGTGAGTGCGTTCGTCTTCAAGCACTGCAAGTACCCGAACGCCGCCAAGGCCTATCTCGTCCACATGCTCGAGGCGGAGCAGTACGGTGCCTGGCAGACCGGCAATATCGGCTACTGGCAACCCACCATGAAGGCCTTCGAGCATCTGCCGTTCTGGGACGCCGATCCGAAGCTCGCCCCGTTCAAGTACATCCCGGCCAACCTGCAGTACTACGGCTGGCGAGGCTCGCTCGGCTACGCCTCGGCGGCCACACTCGCCGACTACGTGGTGGTCGAGATGTTCGCGAACGCCGCCTCGGGCAAGATGAGCCCCAAGGACGCGGCCAAGGCCGCCGCCCGGCGGGCCGAGCGCTACTACCGCGAACGCGCCTGACGGCAGCTTCCGCGGCAGCCGCTGCGCGGGGGCCGGCCGGAAGGCCGGCCCCTTGCTTCTGTCGCGAGCCGAGCGAACCTCGGAGCCGGCGACCCGCGGTCGGTCGGGGCCGTTCGCGGCCGCGCGTTCGCACTCGCCGTCCCATTCGCAGGCTTCGATCCGGTGCAGGGGTCCTCGCCCGATCGGGACCGTTCGCTCTCCATACGGTTCGAGCATTTCGACCTCGCCTTCGAGAAGGCCCCTTGCGAGGAGATCCCGGACGATCCCGCCTACGCCCACCGGGTCGCCGTCCTGCCGCGCAAGGCGAACCGAGCCGGCCAGGCGGACGAGCTGTTCGAGTTCGTCGACCGAACGGTGCGGATGACCGAGCAATCGCCCTCCCCTCCTCAAAGAGCGCGACGACCCGAAAATTCCTCCGAAACAAATCGTCGCGGCGATGCGAAACCGAGGGCACGGATACTTCGACATCTGTCACCACGCGAATCGATGGAAGGAGAACGCGGCGACGGATCCATGCAAAGGATACGGCGTCCAGATCGTCGAGACGTGCCGTCGGTACGGAAGCCGGGTCGACTTGGTACGGAAGCACGGCGCAGAACACGCCGATCCGTATCGCCGAGAGCGCAGAGCAGGGCCTCGCCGGGGGCGCGGCCGTGGTCGCAGGGGGAGAGCGGGCACATGGAGACATCGCGGGCGGAAACGGGCTGGACGATTCGACCGATCGAGGACCACGACCTCGGGGCCGTACTGGCCTTGTGGGAGGCCTGCGGGCTGGTCCGGCCCTGGAACCCGCCCCTGGCCGACATCGCCCGCGCCCGCGGGCGGCCCAACAGCGAGGTCCTGGTGGCCGAGGCGGCGGGCCGGCCGGTCGGCACCGTGATGGTCGGCGAGGACGGGCATCGAGGCTGGGTCTACTACCTCGCCGTCGATCCGGCGCTGCGCAGCCGCGGGCTCGGCCGGGCGCTCGTGCGGGCGGCGGAGGACTGGCTGCGCGCCCGCGACATCCGCAAGCTCGAGCTCCTGGTGCGCCGCAGCAACACGGCCGTGCAGGGCTTCTACGAGCGGATCGGCTATCGCGAGGAGGCGGTCACCGTGCTCGCCCGCTGGCTCGACGGCACGGTGCCCGGCGCTCCGGCCGAGCCGCCGCGCGATCCCGGGCCGGAGTGCGAGGGGCCGGCTCGACGGCGGCGCCGCCGGTCGGCCGAGTCGGTCGGGGATCGAGGCGATCGAGGCGGCGACGATCGGGCCCGCGCGCCGCGGTGAGCGTGACTGCGCGGACATCGTGCGGCTCGAGGGTGTGCAGAACATTTTCGGCGCGACCCACGCCCTCGCGGACAGAGATCTCGCGGTCGGGCGCAACGCGGTCGCCGGCCCGATCGGCGAAGACGGCGCCGGCGATCCGACGCTGAGCGAGGTGATGACCGGGGCACCGCCTTCGGCCGGGACCGTGCGGGTACGCGACCGGTGGAGCGACCCGGCCGAATGTTCGGTGCAGATGGCGCACGAGTTCGCCGTCGAGACCGTGTACCGGGACAAATCCCTGGGCGAGAAGCAGCCGCACCGGCGCAACTTCTTCGTGGGAGGGCAGATCACGAACCGGCTCGGCTTCATCGAGGTCGAGGACGAGAAGCGGATCGCCCCCGGCATCCCGACCGAGGCGATCGGTTTCCGCGGGGTGGAGGCCGGCAGGGGTTCGGCGGCCGGCCGGCTCTCGGGCGGCGAGCGGCAGGGAATCGCGATCGGCCGGGCGACGCATTTCGAGGCCGACCTCATCGTGTTCGACGAGCCGACGACCGCGCTCGCGCTCGAGGAGGTCCGCGAGGTCCCGGACTTCGTCGGGCCGATCGAGGAATCGCTCCGGACCCGCGTGTCCATCGAGCAGGATCCGGCGCACCTCCACGCAGCGGCCGACCGGCTCGTGGCGCTCGACCGCGGTCGGATCGTGGGGCGGCTGCGGCCGGCCGAGATCGGCGAGGCGGGCCCACCGAACATCCGGTCGCGCTCCGGCGGGGCGAGGTCCCGGGGGAGCGCCGGCCGGCGAGCCGTCTCGCCCGGATCGAGGGGCTGCCGATCGCCCCCGTGTTCGTGCCGGTGCTCGGCCTGTTCTCGCCGACCGCACCGAACGTCTTCTCGCGGCCCGACATCCACACGACCTTCCCGTCGACCCTGCCGCCTTCGGTCCTGCTCGCGGTCGGGCTCACCTCGCGGCTCGGGGCGGGGGAGATCGACCTCTCCTTCCCGGCGGTGATCGCGCTCTCGGGCATCGTCTTTGCGGTCCTGTTCTACCAATTCGAGATCCGTCGGCTCGCCGTGCCGATCGGCCTCGCCTCGGGCCCGCCCCTCGCCGTGGCGACCGGGCCGTCCGGCGGCGGTTCCGACGCCCCGGCCGGGGCCGAGGGCTACTCGGCCCGGCGGTGGCAGGTCGGGCGGTCCACCCTGTCACCGGGCGGACTCGCCGCCCGGCGGAGCGACCTCTCGAACCGGGCGCGGACCGCGACCGGTTCGGCGAGCACCGGCTCGGCCTCGGCGACAGCAACGCGGCGGGCCGGGTCGTCGGCATCGACGCCGAGCGCGAGGAGATCGAGCCGAGCACGCTCGCGGGCGGGCTCGCCGCGCGAGCTACCGTGCTGTCGACCCTGGGGAACGGGAACGTCTCCGGCAATCGGGGCCAGGGCCGTCTCATGACCGCGACCGCCTCCGTGCCGATCGGCGGCACCTCGATCCCGGGCGGCAAGGCGACCATCGTCCGTCCGTGTCGGCGTCGCGCTCGACCGGCTCCTCCAGCTTCGGGCTTCCTCGCGGTCCTGGCGTGCGTGGCGACCCCCCGAGTGCGAGAGGCCCGGTATCCCGGTGGACACCGAGGCGGGCGTGGTCACGCCCGAGACCATCGCCGGGCTCGTCGAGCCGAGCGACGGCGGTATCCACCGAGCCCGTCGCTCGCCGGTACCGGCCGGCCCGCAGCGGCGGCGCGCCCCGGCGGCTCGCCCTCGGTGGGGCCCCGGGCCGGGCCGTCGGCGCCGGAGGCGGCGGCCCGCTCTCGGGCCTCGGGAGGCGGATGCGCGGCCTCGCCGTCGCCCGGATCGCCGTCCGGCGCAGCGGCCTCGCTCGGCCTGCCGGGGGTCGCCGCTTCGGGGCCGGCGGCGCAGGCCGCCGGGCCGGGGTCGGGAGTCGGA
>DAIOUO010000021.1:0-20124 GCA_036759485.1 Geminicoccaceae bacterium
CGGCCGAGATCGTCGCCTGCGATCTCGTGCCCGCGACGCTCGAGAAGGCGAAGGCCATGGGCGCCGACCGGGTGGTGGACCTGGTCACCGACCGCGGCCCGCTCGACCGGCTGCAGGCGGGTGGTGGGACGGTGGACGTGGTGGTGGAGGCTGCGGGCTCGCCCAAGGCCGCGATCGACGGGCTCAAGGCCACCCGCCGCGGCGGCACCTACGTGCAGTTCGGGGTGCTGCCCAGGGGCATGCACCCGATCCCCTTCGACCAGATCGTCGCCAAGGAGCTCGACATGGTCGGCACCTTCCGCTTCTGGGAAGAGTTCGACTGGGCGGTCGAAGCGATCGCTGGCCGGCGGGTCGACGTGCGGCCGCTCTTGACCGAGGTGCTGCCGCTCTCGCGCGCCAAAGAGGCGTTCGACCTCGCCTCGGACCGCAAACGGGCGATGAAGGTCCAGCTCGTCCCGGGCTGAGCCGGGGACGAGGCGACCGCGCTCAGGGCGGGAGATGGGCGAAGGCCTCGTTCGGGATCCAGGCCTTGGTGCCGTCCGGTCCCACCCACTCGGCGAGCAGACAGGAGGTCGAAAGGCGCTGGAACCAGGTGGCCTCGAGCCGGTACCAGCCGGGCTCGGGCACGCTCACCGTCTCCCAGCCCTTGCTCTCGCAGGCGTGGCGGCCGTCGTGGACATAGACCCGCCTTTCGCCGATCGCGACCTCGAGCCCGTCGTTGGAATGGAAGCCCAGCCGCCAGACCCCCGCTCGATCGAAGCGGATGAAGCCCTCGATCCGAGCCGCGACCTGTTCGGCGCGCTTCGAGGTCAGGGCCTTCTCGCCCGGGGCCGTGTCGACATAGTCGAAACCCACGAGCGGCGGGCCCGGCTCGCCGCCGGCGCGCAGCGCGCCGCGGGCATCCGAGAGCCACTGCACGTCGTGCGGATAGGCGTAGGTCACGGCGAGGCCGGGGCGCAGCCGCGCCGGATCGGGCTGCGGGTTCGCCGGTGCGAGGGGCGCCGGCTCGGCGCCTTCCACCGCCGCCCCACCGACGAGCCCCGAGGCCGAAACGGCGAGCACGACCAGGCTCGCGACAGCGCGCATTCGTCACCTCCCCGGTCGGCCCGCGGGCCCGGCCGACCCGCATGCGGGTTTCCGCCCGGCGCGCGCTCCTGGCAAGCGGTAGCGTCGGTTCCCGCACGCTCGTAGCGAGGCTAAGCCGGTCGCCGGCCCATCGCCCGGGAGCGCGAACCGATGCGGACCGGCCCCCTCACCGCCGCCGATCTCGCCCGCACCGTCGTGGCGGTGCCGCCACTGGCTCTCGACCACGGGTACGCGATCGCCGAGGCCGAGTGCCGCCGTATGGTGGCACGCTGCGAGGCCGGCGGGGTCCGAACGATCCTCTGGGGCGGCAACGCCCAGATCCAACACTGGCCGGTCTCGCGCTACGGCGAGCTCCTCGCGATGGCCGAGGCGACCGCCGGACCCGACACGCTCGTCGTCCCCTCGCTCGGGCCCGACTTCGGCAAGCTCGTGGACCAAGCGACCGTCCTCGCCCGCACGGCCTTTCCGACCGCGATGGCGCTGCCGATGCCGGCGCACACGACACCTTCGGGTGTCGCCCGGGCGCTCGCGCTCGCAGCCGAGCGCGCCGGCCGGCCGCTCGTCGCCTATGTCCGGCAGAGCGGACATCTCGACCCGGACCATCTCGCCCGGCTGGTCGACGAGGGCGCCGTGGTCGCGGTCAAGTACGGCGTGGCTGTGCCCGCCACGGGGCGCGATCCCTATCTGGACGCGCTCGTTTCGGCGATCGGCGCGGAGCGGATCCTCTCGGGATCGGGCGAGCTCCTCGCCGTCCCGCATCTTCTCGTGCACGGGCTCGCCGGCTTCACCTCGGGCTGCGTCTGCCTCGCGCCGCGGCTTTCGGGCCTCGTCCTCGAGGCGCTGCGGCGGGCCGATCGGTCGGCCCTCGATCGGCTCCTGCCGCCGATCCGCGCCCTCGAGAGCCTGCGCGAGCGGCACGGACTCGTGCGCGTGCTGCACGATGCGGTCCGCCTCGCGGGCATCGCGGAAACGGGGCCGATCCTGCCCATGCTCTCGAACTGCGAGGACGCGCTCTCGGGCGAGATCGCCGCGGCCGCGCGCGGCCTCGTCGAAGCGGAGGCGGCGCTCGAAGCTGTCGACCGGGCGGCCTGAGCGATGCGGATCACGGCGCTCGAGACCCTGCGCTCCCCGGCCTACGCCAATCTCCTGTGGCTCAGGGTCGAGACCGATGCCGGGCTCGTGGGCCTCGGCGAGGCGTTCCGCAACGCCGAGGCGACCGAGGCCTACATCCACGAGACGCTCGCCCCCGAGCTGCTCGGTCGCGATCCGCGGCCCGTGGCGGCGCATCGCGAGCGGATCGGCCGGGTGATCGCCAACCGCTTCATGGGCACGCCCTCGCGCTCGATCGAGCTCAGGGGCGACGCGGCGGTCGACATCGCGCTCTGGGACATTCTCGCGAAGAGCCTGAACGTCCCGCTCCATCGCCTCTGGGGCGGGCCGGTGCGCGAGCGGATCCGAGTCTACAACACTTGCGCCGGGCCGGCCTACAACACCGCACCCACGGTCGGCTGGGTGGCGCGGCTGGCCGAGCCCGGTGCCGCCGCCTCGGGCCCGCTCGACGATCTCCAGGCGCAGCTCGACGATCCCGCTGGCCTCGCCCGCTCCCTCCTCGCCGAGGGGGTCACGGCCATGAAGATCTGGCCGTTCGACCGCTTCGCCAAGGACACGGGCGGCAACGAGATCGGGCCGGCCGCGCTGGAGGCGGGCCTCGCGCCCGTGCGCGCGATCCGCGAGGCCGTGGGGTCGGCCATGGACATCATGATCGAATGTCACGGGCTCTGGCGCCTGCCCGCGGCGGTCAAGATCGCCCGGGCCCTCGAACCGTTCGGCATCTTCTGGCTCGAGGACCCGATCGCCATGCACAGGCTCGACGATCTGCGTCGGCTGAAGGAGGCCACGGGCGTGCCGATCGCGGGCTCCGAGAACCACGGCACGGCGCACTGGTACCGCGAGGCCTTGGCGCTCGGCGTGGTCGACTACGCGCATTTCGACGTGGGATGGATGGGCGGTCCCTCCGAGGCGCTCGACGTCGCCGCACTCGCCCGCGCCTTCGATCGCTGCATCGCCCCGCACGACTGCGTCGGTCCGATCGTGCTCGCCGTCGACCTCCAGCTCCTCGCGAGCCAGCCCAACGGGCTGATCTGCGAGACCGTGCGCGCTTACAGCCGCGGCTGGTATCGCGAGATCGTGACCGGCCTTCCCGAGCCGACGGGCGGCACGATCGGCTGGCCCGAGGGTCCGGGACTGGGGGTGGAGCTCGCAGCCGCCTTCCTCGCCCGGCCCGACCTCGCCCGGCGGCGCTCGACGCTCGGCTAGGGCCGGACGCCCGCCCGGCGGCGGCGAGCTCCGCGCAGCTAGGGCCCGCGGCCGAGCCCCGGGGCCGGCCTCAGCCGGCCTTGAAGCTCGAGATCCGCTCCTCCTTCGCGGTGATGAACTCGAGCAGCGCGGGCTCGCCCCGCTCGGTGGCCTCGATGCCCCGGCGGATCGCCGGGACGATATCGGCGGGCCGCTCGATCCGCTCGCCGTAGCCGCCGAAGGCCCGCATCATCGCCGCATAGTCGCCCGAGATGTCGGTCGCCCGGTAGAGCCGCGTGGATTCCGGCATCACTTTGAGCTCGATCGCCATGCAGAAATTGTTGAGCAGGATCGAGAGGATCGGGATCCGCTCGCGGACCGCGGTCTCGAGATCCGTGCCGGTGAAGCCGATCGCCGCGTCCCCCCAGACGTTGATGCAGAGATGGTCGGGCCGGGCGAGCTTCGCCCCCATGGCGAGGCCGAGCCCGTAGCCGAGCTGGGTGGTCTTGCCCCACCCCAGATAGGTGAGCGGCCGGGTGCAGCGCCAGAAGGGCGAGAGCTGATCCCGTGGGCTGCCGGCATCGTGGGTGACGATCGTCCGGCCGACGTCGACGGTGTGCTGGAGGTCCCAGAGCACCCGATAGGGCGAGAGCGGGACGGCATCCGAGCAGAGTTCGGGCAGCCAGCGCTCGAGCCAGCGCGCCCGCACCGCGGCGATCTCGGCCGCGACCGGCCCGGGGTCGCGGGGCCGCGAGCCCTCCCGGCGCTCGATTTCGGCGATCAGCGCCTCGAGGGTGAGCTTGGCGTCCCCGAGCAGGGCGAGTGTACAGGCCACGTCCTTGTTGACGTCCATCGGATCGAGCGTGGCGTGCACGATCGGCACGCCCTTGGGCATCGCGACCGCGAAGTTGCTCAGCGTGAGGCTCGCACCCACGGCCAGGATCAGGTCCGCGCGCTCGAGGAAGTGGTGCACGGTCTCGGGGATCGCCCGGCCACCCGAGCCGAGGGCGAGCGGGTGCGTCTCGTCGAAGGCGCTCTTGCCCTGGAGGCTCGTCGAGACCGGGATCGCGAGGAGCTCGGCGAGCCGGTGGAGCTCGCCCCAGGCCTCGGCCCAGTGCACGCCCTGGCCGGCGTAGAGCACGGGTCGCCGTGCGCGCAGGAGGAGGTCGGCCGCTGCCCGCACCGCCTCGGGGTCGGGACCGAGCCGGAGCCGAGCGGGCGAGGTCCACTCGAGCGCGGCGAGTTCTTCGGCGAAGACGTCGGTCGGGATCTCGACCAGGACGGGTCCGCCGCGGCCGGCCCGAAGGCGCTGGAAGGCACGGCGGAAGACGGCCGGGATCTCCTCGGCCGAGGTCAAGGGCTCGGCCGACTTCGTGATCCCCCGCATCTGAAGACTGGCGTTGTAGTTGGGGTGGACCCAGGCGAGCCGGCGCGGATAGCCCATGGGCAGGACGAGGATCGGCACCGATTCCCCGTAAGCCTGGGCGATCCCGCCATAGGCGTTCTCGGTGCCGGGCCCGTGCTGCATGGCGAAGACGCCGAGCTTGCGGCCGCTCGTGACCCGGGAGATGGCATCCGCCATGTGCAGGCCCGTGCGCTCCTGGCGGACGATGATCGGCCGAATGCCGATGCGGGCGGCGTATTCCAGGAGGTGGTTGACCGGGTAGCCGATCAGCAGCTCGACGCCTTCGCGTCGCAGGATTTCGCTGATCGCCTCGGCCGTCTTCATCCTTCGCCTCCCCTCGACCACGCGGAGCATGCGCACCCGCGCGGGCCGGGGCAACGGCCCGCCCGCTTGGGCGGCATGCGTCGGCCGGCTAAGAAGGCCGCTGTTCGCCAGGAGGAGCGCATGACCGAGAACCTGTTCGAGGTGCTCGCGGCCGGCTTCGCCGGTCGGGTCGAGGCGCCGGCGGTCGAGACCGCCGAGGGCCGGGTCTGGAGCTTTTCGGACCTCGAGGCCCGCTCGGCGGCCTACGCCCGGATGCTGCGGGAATTCGGCCTCGAGCCGGGCGACCGGGTCGCCGTGCAGGTCGACAAATCCGTCGAGGTGCTCGCACTCTATCTCGGCTGCATCCGAGCGGGCGGGGTCTATCTGCCGCTCAACACCGCCTACACCACGGCCGAGCTCGCCTACTTCCTGGGCGATGCCGAGCCCGAGGTGGTGGTGGTCCGCCCCGGGCTCGTCGAGGAGGTGGGCCGGCTCGTGCCCGCCGCCACCGTGCTCGCGCTCGATGCGGCCGGTGCGGGCAGCGCCGCCGAGGCGGCCGACGCCTCGCTCGGGCCTTTCGAGACGGTGCCGCGCTCGGCCGACGATCTGGCTGCCATCCTCTACACTTCGGGTACCACCGGGCGCTCCAAGGGGGCGATGCTCACGCACCGCAACCTCGCCTCCAACGCCCTCGTGCTCAAGGACTATTGGCGGATCGGGGCGGACGACGTCCTGCTCCACGCGCTGCCGATCTACCACACCCACGGGCTCTTCACGGCGAGCAACACGCTGCTCGCCGCCGGCGGCTCGATGCTGTTCCTGCCGCGCTTCGACCTCGACGAGGTCTTCCGCCTCTTGCCGCGGGCGACCGTGATGATGGGGGTGCCGACCTTCTACACCCGCCTGCTCGCCGACCCGCGCCTCACGCGCGAGGCCGTGGCGCACATGCGCCTCTTCGTCTCGGGCTCCGCCCCGCTCTTGGCCGAGACGCATCGGGCGTTCTTCGCGCGCACGGGGCACGCCATCCTCGAGCGCTACGGCATGACCGAGACGGGCATGAACAGCTCGAACCCCTACGAGGGCGAGCGGCGGGCCGGCACGGTGGGCTTCCCGCTCCCCGGGACGGAGATCCGGATCACCGACCCCGAGACCGGCCGACCCTTGCCCACGGGCGAGATCGGCATGATCGAGGTCAAGGGCCCCAACGTCTTCAAGGGCTACTGGAAGAACCCCGAGAAGACCGCGGCCGAGTTCCGCCCGGACGGGTTCTTCGTCACGGGCGATCTCGGCCGGTTCGACGAACGGGGCTATCTCTCGATCGTCGGCCGCGGCAAGGACCTCGTCATCTCGGGCGGGCTCAACGTCTATCCCAAGGAGGTCGAAGAGGCGATCGACGCGGTCCCGGGGGTGGTCGAAAGTGCCGTGATCGGCGTGCCGCACCCCGATTTCGGCGAGGCCGTCGTGGCCGTGGTCGTGCCCGAGGAGGGGGCCGCGCTCGAGGAGGCCTCGATCCTGGCCGCGCTCGCCCGGAAGCTCGCCGCCTTCAAGCGACCCAAGCGGGTGTTCCTGGTCGAGGAGCTGCCGCGCAACACCATGGGCAAGGTGCAGAAGAACCTGCTGCGCGAGCGCTACCGGGATCTGTTCGCCGCGACCGCCTGAGCACGGCGTTGCGAGGTCAGCGGAGTGTCCCGAGATCGAGGGTGCCGCGCACACCGAGATCGGCGCGATGCGCGCGCAAGAACGCATCGGCCCGGGCCCGGCCGAGGGCCTTCAAGCGGCGCAGGAAATCGCGCTCGGTGTTGAATTTGGAGGAATAGCCGAGGCCCGCCATGGCCGGCTCCGGCCCGATCGTGTGCAGCCTGAGGTGGCGATAGCGCCCGGGCGGCAACCAGCCCCCGGCCAACAGCTCGTTGATCCGGGCGATCGTGCGCAGCTCGCGCACGAGCGAGCTGTTGAACGCCACCTCGTTCACACGGTCGAGGATCGCGGCGGCACGCGTCGGCGCCTCTTCGATCCGGAGCGGATTGATCGGGACGATCACGAAATCGTCGCAGTCGGTCCCGTCGATCAAGGGCTCGAGCGGCGGGTTGCCCATGTAGCCGCCGTCCCAATAGACCCCGCCGTCGATCTCGATCGCCTGGAAGAGGAAGGGCAGGCAGGCCGAAGCCAGCACCGCGTCCACGCTCGAGCGGCTCTTGTCGAAGACGGTGAGCGTGCAGCGGCGAACGTCGGTGGCGGCGAGGAACAGCTCGATGCGGTCTTGCCGGCGCAGGAGGCCGAAATCGACCTGCTCTTCGAGGATCGGCCGCAGGGGGTGACAGCCCAGCGGATTGAGCTGGTAGGGCGAGAGCAAGCGGGAGAGCGCATCCGCCCAGAGCCAGGCGGGCGAGGTGTCCATGTCGCCCTCGGAGATGAGCCGGTCCAAAGGACTCGGCTTCAAGGGGCTCCAGAGGCCGGCGTCGGCGACCGCTTCCCAGAACCGGTCGAGCGCCTGCCGCGCCCCCTCCGGGCCGCCCGCGAGCAGCCCCGAAGCCAGCACGACCGCGTTCATCGCGCCGGCCGACGTCCCCGAGATGCCGGCGATCTCGAGCTCCTCCTCCAAGAGCCGGTCGAGCACCCCCCAGGTGAAGGCGCCGTGCGAGCCGCCGCCCTGGAGCGCCAGGTTGATCCGCTTGCGCTCCGGCACCCCGCTCACTGGGCCGTCCAGCCTCCGTCGACCGAAAGCGCCGCACCGCGGATCTGGGCCGCCGCGGGCGAGCAGAGGAAGACGGTGAGCGCGCCGATCTGCTCGGGGGTTACGAATTCTCGGCTCGGCTGCTTCTCGGCGAGGAGCGCGCGTTTCGCCTCCTCGATCGAGATCCCGTCGCGGGCGGCGCGCTCTGCGATCTGCTTCTGGACGAGGGGGGTGAGCACCCAGCCCGGGCAGATCGCGTTGCAGGTCACCCCGGTCCCGGCGGTCTCGAGGGCCACGACCTTGGTGAGACCCAGAAGGCCGTGCTTGGCCGCGACGTAGGCCGATTTGTGGACGCTCGCGACGAGACCGTGGGCGGAGGCGATGTTGACGATCCGGCCCCAGTTCCGCTTGAGCATCTGCGGCAGAACGGAGCGGATCGCGTGGAAGGCGGCCGAGAGGTTGACGGCGATCACGGCGTCCCAGCGCTCGATCGGGAACTCGTGGACCGGGGCGACGTGCTGGATGCCGGCATTGTTGACCAGGATGTCGACCCGGCCGAATTCGGCCGTGGCGTGCTCGATCATCGCCCGGATCCGTTCGGGCCGGGCCAAGTCGGCGCCGTCGTAGGCGATCCGCACGCCGTGTTCGGCCGCGAGCTCGCCGCGCAGCCGCTCGATCGTCTCGGGCTCGCCGAAGCCGTTGAGCAGGATCGCGCAGCCCTCGGCCGCCAGGGATCGTGCGATGCCGAGCCCGATGCCGCTGGTCGAGCCCGTGACGATCGCGACCTTGCCCTCGAGCGCGCCCATGTCCCCGATCCCCGCGGGATGTGTCGCCTCTAGCTAGAGCGCACCCCGTCGGCTGTCGAGCGCTGGAGGCCGGCGCGGCCGGCTGCTAGGCTCGAAGCCCGGGTGCCAGGGAGGGAGGCGCATGGACCGGCAGCTCGAAGGCAAGGTCGCGATCGTCACCGGCGGGACCCAAGGGCTCGGCGAGGCGATCGCCAGGCTGTTCGTGGCGCGTGGTGCCGAAGGGATCGTGATCGTGGGCCGCGACCGCGAGCGCGGCCGCAAGGTCGCGGACTCGCTCGAGGGCAGCGGTGCGCGGGCCCTCTTCGTTCAGGCCGATCTCGCCGATCTCGACGCGGTCCGCCGCATCGTCCCGGCCTGCGAGGGCGCCTTCGGTCGGGTCGACTGCCTGGTCAACGCCGCCGCGCTGACCGATCGCGGCACCGTGCTGTCGACCGATCCCGGCCTCTTCGACCGGCTCGTGGCGGTCAACGTCCGGGCACCCTTCTTCCTGATGCAGGATTCGATCCGGCTGATGCTCGACACGGGCGTGCAGGGGGCGATCGTCAACGTGCTCTCCGTCTCGGCCCACGGCGGCCAGTCCTTCCTGACCGTGTACTCGGCCACCAAGACGATGCTCGGAGCCTTGACCAAGAACGTCGCCTTCTCCGTCCTGCCGCACCGAATCCGGGTCAACGGCCTCAACATCGGCTGGATGAACACCCCGGGCGAGCACGCGATCCAGAAGAAGGCACACGACGCACCACCGGACTGGCTCGAGAAAGCCTCGGCCTCGAGGCCCTTCGGCCGGCTGCTCGATCCCGCCGAGGTGGCCCGCGCGGTGGCCTTCCTCTGCTCGGCCGAGAGCGGGATGATGACGGGCTCGCTCGTCGACTTCGACCAGACCGTGCTCGGCTGTTGGGACGAGCCGCCGGTCCCGAAGACCGAGCTCGTCTGAGCCTTCGCGTCGGCCGGCCGGGCCGCCGGGACCGGCTCCGGCCCGGCGAGCCCTGCGCTAACCTCGCGCCTCTTCGAGGAGAGCCTCGAGCTCCGGCTCGCGGATGCCGAGCTCGGCCAGGTGCGCCACGGTCTCGCGCAGATAATCGAGATTGCTGCCGCCCAGGCCGCGGGCCTCGCGCAACCGGCGCAGCAGCTCCTCGCGCGAGAGATCGCGCTCGAAGCGCGGGTCCTCGGTACGGGCGAGATAGGTCCAGGCCTCCACCGTCGCACTCCCGTCGAGCAGAGCGACCGGCACCTTCCGCCGTTCGTAGAGATAGCCGCGCACGTTCTCCCGCGCGTCGAGCGCCTCGAGGATCGCGGGCGCGGCACCCGGATCGACGGCGAAAGCGCGCCCGACGCAGCTGCCGCCCGGGGCGAGGCCGAGAACGCAGCCGGGCCGCTCGGGGGTGCCGCGCCAATGCTCCGATCGGATGCAGAGCGCGCGGTGCCAGCCCTCGAGCCGGGCCGGCACGGAGCGCAGGAAGTCGAAGCCCGGCTTCCACATCAAGGAGCCGTAGCCGAAGATCCAGACCGGGCCCGTCGAGCTCATGCGCCGCGGGCGATCCGTCTTCGGATCCGCCGAAGCCCGAGCCAGACGACGGCGACCACGATCGGCGCGAGGACGGCGACGACGACCGCTTCGTCCATCCCGAAGAGGTGCGAGGCCACGGGCTCGACCACCTTCGCGAGGACCGAGAGGGCGTAGTAGCTGATGGCGACGACGGAGAGGCCCTCGACCGTCTCCTGCAGGCGGAGCTGCGCCTTGGCCCGCTCGGCCATGCCGGCGAGCACCTCCTGGTTCTGTGCCTCGAGGGCCACGTCGACCCGGGTGCGCAACAGGTCGGTCGCCCGGGCGAGCCTCTGGGCGAGGGTCTCGAGGCGCCGCTCGGTGGCGAGGCAGGTCGCCATGGCCGGTCCGAGGCGCCGATCGAGGAAGGGCGTCGGCCTCTGGAATCCGGAGATCGAGCGCTCCTGCAGCTCCACCAGGCGCTGCTGGACGATCCGGTGATAGGCGCGGGCGGCGGCGAAGCGGAAGGCCTGGGCGTCGATCAGCCGCTCGACCTCGCGCGATAGGCCGGTGATCCGCTCGAGCAGCGCCCGCTCGGCGACGGGGCCGCTCGCCGCCGCCATGTCGTCCAGGACTTCGTGGAGCTGTTGCTCGAGCCGGCCGATGGCGGGCGCCTGCTCCTGCGCCAAGGGATAGGCCAGCATCGCGAGCATCCGGTAGGTGTCGATCTCGCACAGTCGCCGCACCGTGCGCCCGGCGCGTGCCGCGGTGAGCTCGCGATCGAGCAGGAGATAGCGGGTGAAGCCCTCGGGGCCGGTGCGGAAGTCGGTGAGCAGCCGAGCGGTGCCGCCGGCGACGAAGGCCGCCGCCACGTCGTCGTGGCCGAAGAAGCGCTCGACGAGCTGGGCGGCGGGCTCGCCGCCGTCGCTCACCAGGCGGACGTCGGCGGCGGCGAGGCGTATGGGCCCGAGGCCCTTGGTGATTTCGAGCAGGAGGCCGGGCGGGGCAGCGAGCGGGTCGAGGAGATCCTCGGGCCAGGAGCCGACGAGCGTGAGCGTGCCGAACTCGCCGTGCCGCTCCCATTTGAGCCGCTGGGTTCCGAGCTCGACCACGGCCTGACGCGCACCCTCGGCCGGCACCGGCAGGGCGTTGCGGGCACAGAAGGTGGCGAACGCGGTGCGCAGACGCTCGGAGGCCGGATCGAGGAGGGCGAGGTGGAGGATCCGCGCCGGTGGCCGGACCGGCAGCGAGGGGCGGCTGTGCAGCTCCTCGTCGAGTCTCTGACGGAGGGGATGGTCGCGCAAGGCGTCTCAGCCCGCCCCTCCGTTGCGCCGCGCCTCGGCTGCCGCGGCGAGGCGCGCCTCGAGCGCCCGGGCGGTGTCGAAGAAGCGGTCCTTGGCTTCGCCCACGAACGGGTTCTCGCTCTCGATCGCGAGGAACAGCTCGTCGGAATCGTAGCGCACGAGCTCGACGCTCTGCATCAACAATTCCCAGGTCCTGGTGGTCTGCAGCACCTCTTTGGGCTCGATCTCGACCATGATCTTGGCGATCAGGTGGGTGAGGCCCTGGACGTAGGCGAGTTCGCGATCGTGCCGCTCGGGGTCGGTGCGGACGACCCGCAGTCGCAGGCGCTCCTCGAGGAACCGGGCCACGCATTCCTCCCGTCCGCCGCGGCCCGCGCAGACCGCGACCTTGAGCCCGGCGATCCCGTCCCGGCCGCTCTGCGGGCCGAACAGGGGATGGGTGCAGACGAAGTCGACCGAGGCCGGCAGGAGCCGCTCGAGGATTCGGTAGGGCTTGAGCTTCACCGAGCAGACGTCGACCACGAGAGCGCCCGGTGCGAGATGCGGGACGAGCGCCTCCACCACGGCCGCGAGCTTCTGCACCGGGACCGCGGGTACGACCACGTCGCAGGCGGCGGCCGCCGCCAGGTCCACCGCCTCGACGTCGTAGACCGCGGTGACCGGCCCGAGATCGCGATAGGGGTCGTGCACGCGGGTGCGGAAATAGGGGGTCACGTGGCGCAGCATGAACTCGCCGAACGCGCCGCAGCCCACGAGCCCGAGCGTCTTCGGCATCAGAGCGCCCCCGCACGCGCGGGCCCGTGCAGGAAGGCGCGCAGCACCTCGACGAGCCGCCGGTTGTCGGCCTCGAGGCCGACCGAGATCCTGAGCGCGTGCGGCAGGCCGTAGGCCGCCATGTTGCGCGGAATGAGCCCGTGCCGCTCGAGGAAGGCCTCCGCGGCGCGCGCGTCGCGACCCGGCTCGGGTGGGAAATCGACCAGGAGGAAGTTGCCGACCGAGGGGTGCACGACGAGGCCGAGACCCAGAATCTGCTGGCGGAGCCAGGGCAGCCAGCGATCGTTGTGGGCCTTGGCCGCGGCCTGGTGTTCGAGGTCCTCGAGAGCCGCCACGGCCGCCGCCTGGGCGGGCTGGCTCACGTTGAAGGGCCCGCGCACCCGGTTGATCACGTCGACGATCTCGGCTGGCCCGTAGAGCCAACCCACCCGCAGCGCCGCCAGCCCGAAGAGCTTCGAGAAGGTCCGGGTCGTGACGACGTTGGGCTGCTCGCGGGCGAGGGCGAGGCCGCTCTCGTAGTCCGCCGCCGAGACGAACTCGGCATAGGCCGCGTCGATCACGAGCAGCACGTCGGCCGGCAGGCCGGCATGCAGCCGGCGGAGCTCTTCACCCGTGAGATAGGAGCCCGTGGGATTGTTGGGATTGGCGAGGAAGACGAGGCGGGTCCGGCTCGTCACCCGGGCGAGAAGCGCATCGACATCGGCCTTGAGGTCGCGCTCGGGCGCGGCCACCGGATGTGCGCCGGCGGCGAGTGCCGCGAGCCGGTACATCAAGAAGCCGTGGGCGGTGTGCAGCACCTCCTCGCCCGGGCCGGCATAGGCCTTGACCAGGAGGCCGATCAGCTCGTCCGAGCCGGCACCGCAGACGATCCGCTCGGGCTCGAGGTTGAAGCGGCGGCCGATGGCCGCCCGCAGCGCCGTGCAGCCGCCGTCCGGGTAGCGGTGGAGCCGCTCGGCCTCGTCCCGGTAGGCGGCCATCGCCTTGGGGCTCGGGCCGATCGGGCTCTCGTTGGCCGAGAGTTTGACCGCGGGCGTGCCCCCCTCGGCCTCGGCCTTGCCACCGACATAGGGGCTGATCTCGAGGATGCCCGGGCGGGGGCGCGGACCGAGCGTGGACATGGGATCAGGCCTTTTCGCTGGAGGTTCTCGGGCCCGCCGCGTCGGCCGCCGACCGGAGCCCGTCGGCGGCGATCGGCCGCGGATAGGCCCCGAGAACGGTGGCTCGCCGGAGCCTGCCGCCGAGTGCGCCGAAGAGAGCGGTCGGGAACGGTTCGTGGAGGCCGTGGAAACCACGCACCTCGACCAGGTGAAGGACCCGGCCGTCGGTTCGGGCCAGGGCCCGCCAAGAAGGCTCGAGCCCGGCGCGCCCGAGCGGCTCGGCGAGCAGCGTGCGGTCGACCTCGGGCTCCGCCTCGAGGACGAGGAGCGAGAGATCGTCCTGCGACGGCTCCGGCTCGAGGGGGGCGAGTGCCAGGGCGGCCGGCCCCGATCCCTCGACGAAGGGCAGGCGAGCGATCACCGCGAGCCGGCGACGAGCCGGCTCCAGGAGAGCGGGCCACCAGTCCCGGTCCTCCTCCGGCATCGGCAGGACGGCGATCCGTGCCGCGCCCTCGCTCACTCGGTCGAGCGCCGCGACGGCGCTCGGAGCCCGCTCGGCAGGGGTGGTCGAGCCGTACTGGTCGCGTGCCACGTCCCAGACGCCGGCCGCCTCGGGCGGCGCCCAGACGGCGATCGAGAGGGGCGTCTGCAAGCGCGTCGTCGTCGCCAGGAGCTCGCGCCACATGCGGACGAGGGTGGTGGCCGGCAGCCGGCCGCCGGCGCGGGCCACGAGCCGGCGCAGGATGACCGCCTCGCGGGCGGGACGCAGGGCGAGGCCGCCGCGCTCCCGATCGCCCTTGGCGGCAGCGATCCGGCCGACCACGGCGACGCGCTCGACCAGGAGGTCGACGAGCCGGTCGTCGATCCGGTCGATCTCGGCGCGCAGGCTCGCGAGGTCGGTCTCGGGCGGCATGGCGGTCGGTCGGTGGGCGGGCGCGGTCGAGGTAGCCTCCGACCGCGCGGCCGTAAAGCCGGCCGCGCCGGCGGTCTTGACAGGGGGGCGGGCCGACCACACTACTTCCGATGCGTGGTGATTTGGGCCGGCCGGCTTGCGGGCCACGTTAAAGAATCCGCTAAAAGGTCGGGCATCGTTTCGACCCGGCCCGACGGCCGGGTTTTTCGTTGCCCGGGCGGCGCCGTCGCGGCCGCACGGGCGGGACGGGCGAGCGATGCCGATCAAGATTCCGAACGATCTGCCGGCCGCGGAGAAGCTGCGCGAGGAGGGCGTCCACGTCATTCGCGAGGACGAGGCGCTGCGCCAGGACATCCGGCCGATGCAGATCGCGTTGCTCAATCTCATGCCGAACAAGCCGGAGACCGAGACGCAGCTCGCCCGTCTTCTCGGGGCCACGCCGCTCCAGGTGGAGCTCACCCTGCTCACGACCTCGACTTACGAGTCGCGCAACACACCGCAGTCGCACCTGCAGGCCTTCTACACCACCTGGAACGCCATCCGGCATCGCAAGTTCGACGGCCTGATCGTGACCGGAGCGCCCGTCGAAATGCTGCCGTTCGAGCAGGTCGAGTACTGGGACGAGCTCTGTTCTATCTTCGACTGGTCGCGAACCCACTGTCATTCTACCTTCCACATCTGTTGGGGGGCACAGGCCGCCCTCTACCACTTCTACCGCGTGCCGAAGCACGTCCTGCCGAGCAAACGCTTCGGCATCTTCAAGCACTACGTGATCGAGCGGCGCGACGCTCGACGGCCGCCGCTCATGCGCGGTTTCGACGACTATTTCTACGTGCCGGTCTCCCGCCACACCGAGGTGCGGGCGGAGGACCTTCCGAAGGACGCGGGACTCGAGATCCTGGCGGTCTCGAACGCTGCCGGTCTCTGCCTGGTGCACGAGCCGGCGCACCGCGCCGTCTACATGTTCAACCATCTCGAGTACGACAGTCTGACCCTGCATCGCGAATATCTGCGCGACCGCGAGAAGCGGCCGGACGTTTCGCTGCCGCTCGACTATTATCCCGACGACGATCCGACCAAGCCGCCGCGCAATCGCTGGCGGGCCTACGCGCATCTGCTGTTCGGCAATTGGATCAACGAAATGTACCAGACGACGCCGTACGACATCGAGGAGATCGGCGAGGCACCTCGGGCTCGCGCGGCCTGAGGCGCGACCGGCGGGCGGAACGGTCGTCGGTGGCGGCCGGAGAAGCCGCGGCGTTAACCGTTCATTAGGGAACGCGTCGGATAAGGAGCCCGCAGGGCGCGGCGGAGGTCGCCGTGCCCCAGGCGGGTGAGGTCCGGATGGCGGAGCACGCGGCGAGCGCAGCGCCGCGGTCGGCGGAGCGGGACCGTGCGGCGCTCGCGGCGTTGGCGCTGGCGGGGCGGCGCGTGGGCGTCGATCTCCTCGCCGACGAACTCGTCCGCGAACACGCCGCGGCGGGACCGATCGACGACCGGGCGCTCGCGGCCATCGCCGCGCGGCACGGGCTCGAGGCACGCCCCGTGCGGCTCGCAGGGGCCGAGCTCGCGGCCGGGACGGGCGACGCCACCGTGCTGCTGCGGCTCGACGACGGCGGTTGGCGGCTCCTCGAGGCGGTCGAGCGGCGGGGCGATCTGACGATCCTGAGCCTGCGCGATCCGGAGGCCGTCGGTCGGCCCTGCGAGCGGACCGATCCGCTCACCCTCTCCGAGCGCTGGTCGGGCGAGGCGCTCCTGGTACGCCGACGGCCGGCCGAGGATCGGCTCGACCGGCCCTTCGGTCTCGGTTGGATGCTCGCGGTCGTGCTGCGCGAGCGCCGGTTGTTCCGAGACGTGGCGCTCGCGTCTCTGGCGAGCGGCTTCCTGACCTTGGCGCCGCCCCTCTTCTACATGGTCGTGGTCGACCGCGTGCTCGTCCATCAGCGGGCCGCCACGCTCTTCGTGCTGCTGCTCGCGATCCTCGTCGTCCTCGCCTTCGACACGCTGCTCGGCTTCGTCCGCCGGCAGCTCGTGGCGCACGCCGCCGCGCGGATCGACGCGCGGATCGGCCTCCACCTCTTCGACCGGCTGATCGGCTTGCCCATGGACTTCTTCGAACGGCGGCCGACCGGCGAGATCGTCCACAAGCTCGCCGAGGTGCGCCGTGTGCGCGCCTTCTTGACGGGCCAGCTCATGGGCGTGGTGCTGGACACCGGGGCCCTGCTCGTGCTCGTGCCGGCGATGTTCCTCCTGAGTGCACCGCTCGCCTGGCTCGTGCTCGGCATCGCCGGGCTCATGACCCTGATCGTGGCGCTCTACATGGGGCCGATGCGGGCGGCCTACGCCCGACTCGTCGCCGCCGAGCAGGCGCGCAGCGCCTTTCTGGTCGAAACCGTGGCCGGCATCCGCACGGTCAAGGCGCTCGCGCTCGAGCCGCTGCGCCGGCGCCGCTGGGACGCGCTCGCGGCCGCCTCGGTCCGCGAGGCGACCCGACTGCAGCTGTTGGCCAACCAGCCGCAGACCCTCCTCCAACCGCTCGAGAAGCTGGTGTTCGCGGGCTCGCTCGCCCTCGGCGCCTGGCTCACCGTGAGCGGCCAGGCGAGCGTGCTCGCCGGCACGCTCGTCGCCTTCACCATGATCGCCGGGCGCGCCACCCAACCGCTCGTCCAGCTCGCCGGTCTGCTCCAGCAACTGCAGGAAGTGCGCGGGGCGCTCGCCCAGGTCGCGTCCGTGGTCGACCATCCACCCGAACGCCGGCGGCGGGTCGGTGTCCGGCCCGAACTGACGGGCGCCGTCCGCTTCGAGCGGGTCCGCTTCCGCTATCCGGGTGCCGTTCGGCCGGCGATCGACGAGGTGAGCTTCACCGTCGAGCCGGGTCAGATGGTCGGCATCATGGGACGCAGCGGCTCCGGCAAGACGACGATCACCCGGCTCCTCCAGGGGCTGCACGAGGACTACGAGGGCCTGATCCGGCTCGACGGGGTGGAGCTGCGCGAGATCGAGCTCTCCCATCTTCGGCGGCGGGTCGGTGTCGTGCTGCAGGACAGCTTCCTCTTCCAGGGCACCATCCGCGAGAACATCCTGGCCGGACGGCCGGAGGCCACACCCGAAGAGGTCGTCGAGGCCGCCCGTCTCGCTGGTGCCGAAGAGTTCGTCGCCAGGCTGCCGCGCGGTTTCGACAATCCGGTGGAGGAAGGCTCGACCAATCTCTCGGGCGGTCAGCGGCAGCGGATCGCGATCGCCCGGGTCCTCCTGATGCGGCCGTCGATCCTCGTCCTCGACGAGGCGACGAGTGCTCTCGACCCGGACAGCGAGGCGCTTGTCAACGCCGGGCTGCGGCGGATCGCCAAAGGCCGGACCCTGCTCGTGATCAGCCACCGGCTCGCTTCGCTGGTCGACTGCGACCAGATCCTGGTGCTCGACGACGGCAGGCTCGTCGATTGTGGTCGGCACACGGATCTGCTCGGCCGTTGCGAGCTCTATCGCCACCTATGGTTGATCCAGAACCGCCACCTGCAACCGTCTGCTGCGGTGCCGTTCCGTGTGGAAGGTCCCCGTGAGCCGGCCAGGGTCGCCTGAGATGGCCGACGGTTCCCCGGCGCGCCGCCTGCTCGCCACCTTCGGCAGCGAAAGCCTCGCCATCGCCGAGGCGCCGTTGCCGACGGCCGCCCGCTTCGTCGTCTGGCTGATCGCCGGGCTCCTGCTCGCCACCCTGGTGCTCGCCGGGGTGGTGCCGCTCGAGCGCGTGGTGGTGGCCCGCGGAAGGGTGGTGGCGGAGAGCCCGCCGATCGTGGTCCAGCCACTCGAGACGGCCGTGCTGCGCACGCTCTCGGTCCGGGAGGGCGAGGTGGTGCCGGCCGGCGCGCTCCTCGCCACCCTCGATCCCACCTTCCCGACCGCCGATGCCGGTCAGCTCGCCCGCCGGGTGGCGGCGTTGACGGCCGAGGTGGCGCGCCTCGAGGCCGAGCTCGTCGGCCGCGAGCCCGAGCTCGACCCGGCCGATCCCGACGCCGCTCTCCAGAGGCTCGTGTACCGACACCGGATCGCCGAGCGGGACGCGGCGCTCGCCCGCTACGAGGAGCGGATTCGGGCGAGCGAGGCCGGGCTCGCCCGGCTGCGGGGCGACGCCGAGCATCTGCGCACGCGGCTCGAGCTCTCGAGCGAGATCGAACGGATGCGCATCCAGCTCGAGGACAACCGCACCGGCAGCCGGCTCAGCCGACTGATCGCCACCGACGGCCGGGTCGAGGTGGCACGCAGCCTGGCCTCGAGCGAGGCAGCGGCGGCCGCCACCCGTCACGAGCTCGAGGCGCTGCGCGCGGAACGCGACGTGTTCCTGCGCCAATGGTCGGCCCGGATCGCCGAGCAGCTGGCCGAGCGCCGGGTCGAGCTCGACCGGACCCGCGAGGAGCTCGTGAAGGCGGAGCGAAGGCGCGAGCTGGTCGAGCTGCGGGCGCCGGAGCCCGCCGTCGTGCTCGAGGTGGCACGGCTGGCGCCGGGCGCCGTCCTGCGCTCGGGCGAGCGGCTCGCCACGCTGGTTCCGACCGGGGCACCGCTCGAGGTCGAGGTCGAGATCGCCGCCGCCGATCAGGCCTTCGTGGAGCCCGGTCAGCCGGTTCGGCTCAAGCTCGACGCCTTCCGCCACCTGCGCCATGGCACGGTGCGCGGGACGGTCCGTACCGTGAGTGCCGACGCGTTCACCCGCCATCGCGACGAGCGACCGGCGCCGACCGCCGTCTACCGAGCGCGGATCGCGATCGTCGCTCTCGAACTCCGCGACCTGCCCGAGGGCTTTCGACTGGTACCCGGCACGCCGCTCTCGGCGGAGATCCTGGTCGGGTCGCGCTCGCTGCTCGGCTACTTCCTCGAAGGCGCGCTGGGCGCTCTGGGCGAGGGGATGCGCGAGCCGTGAGGGGCGAGCGCGTGCCGCGGGTCGCGGCGTCTGCCGAGGCGGCCGAGCGGGCCTTCGAGGAGGGCCGCGCGGCCGAGCGGGCCGGTCGTTGCGCCGAGGCGGCGGCCCGCTGGTTGGCTGCCGCACGTGCCGGCCACCCCGGGGCCGCCCTGGCCCTGGCCCGATTGTACGAAGAAGGCAGGGGTGTCGTCGCCTCCGCCGCGAATGCCGCCCGTTGGTACGGAGTCGCGGCCCGTGCCGGCGAACCCGAGGCGCTGGCCCGGCTCGCCACTTTCCGGCTCCTGGGCCTCGCAGCGGCCGGCGCGGAGGCGGGGAGCGCACCGGCGCCCGATCCGCAGGCCGCCCGGGACCTCGCCCGCCGCGCGGCCGAGGCCGGACATCCCGGAGCCGCCGCCCTGCTCGGCTATCTGCTCGCCGCCGGGATCGGCGGGCCGGCCGATCCCGTGGAGGCCGAGCGTCGGTACCGGAGCGCGGCACTGGCCGGCGAGCCCGCGGCCTGGCTCGGGCTCGGGGTTCTGCTGCTCGAGCCCGGACGCCCGAACGCCGATCGGGTGGAGGCGCGCCGCTGGCTCGCGCGGGCCGCCGACGCGGGTCTACCCACGGCCGCCTATGCGTTGGGGCTCGCGCACGAACACGGCCGTGGCGGGCCGTCCTCGATCGAGGAGGCGATCGCCTGCTACGAGCGTGCCCTCGCCTCGGGCCACGCGCTCGCGGGGCTGCGGCTCGCCCGCCTCCTGCTCCGGTCGCCGCTCGCCGAGTCTGCCCGCGAGCGGGCTCTCGACCTGTTGCGGGCGGCGGCCAAGGCCGGGCTCGCCGAGGCGATGGCCGATCTGGCAGTCGCACTCGCCGCCCGAGCCGGTCCGGAGGACGATCTCGAAGAGGCGGTACGATGGTGGCGGGCCGCGGCCGAACGGGGCCACCGGCCGGCGCAGCGGGCGCTCGCCGAACTCTATCGCACGGGCCGCGGCGTGCCGGCCGACCCCGGGCTCGCGGCCCATTGGCTCGTCCGGGCCGCCGGCGCCGAGGCGGCGCTCGAACTCGCGCGCATGCTCGAGCAGGGCGCGGGCATCGA
>DAIOUO010000022.1:0-19643 GCA_036759485.1 Geminicoccaceae bacterium
GCCCTCAGCGCTCTCGTCTCTAGGGTCGGAGATCCGTCCGGTCTGTGGTGTTCCGCACAGGTCTCGGCTGCCCCTGCGCCTATAGCCGGAAGCGGGTCCGGTCACGCCCGCGGCCGGGCCCGGGGAGAGGCGATAGGGGCCGACGGCCGGCCTTCGGAGGCAGGGCCGCCGCCGGCCGAGGAGGACCCGATCATGGCCCTGTCCGAACGCGACCTCGCGATCGTCCAGCTCGGCGTCGATTCGCTCACCCGGACGATCGGCGAACTCGGCCTGACACTCTTGATCGAGCAGGATTTCGACGGGCTCGCCGCGTTCCTCCGGGCGCGCGGCGGCTTCGTCAATCCGAGCTTCGATCCGGCCTCGAGCCGGCTCGGTTGGCGCGATTTCTGGGTGCATCTGTTGGACCCGGCGGGTCGCTCGATCGGCTGCAGTGCCGAGAAGGTGATCGAGACCGAGGACTTCATGGAGGAGGTGGCGACCGGTCGGATCTGGTACGAGGGCGGCTTCGCGAGCCGCGGCGGACCGCCCCGCATCGAGGTCGTGCAGCCGAGCGTGCGGCTCTCCGGCACGCTCAGCCACTCGGGCTCGACCTGGGTCGATCCCGCCTGGCGCGGCCAGGGCCTCGCCATGCTCATGACCCGGCTCTCGCGGGCACTGTCGTTCCGCAATCACGGCGTCGCGGCCAATACCGGCTTCGTCCGCCACAGCCTGTACGTGACGCCGGTGCCGACCGAGAGCTACGGCTACGCCCATGTCGAGAAGTGTCTCGACGGCTTCTTTCCTCCTCAGAACGGACCGGAGGTACTCTATCTCTGCTGGATCACGGACACCGAGTTCGTCCGTTCGGTCGAAGCGCTGCCCGAGCATTCCCGCCATCCCGTGCCGCTCGGCCGGGCCGAGGCGCCGCCGCGCCGCCCCGAGCCGGTCCGCGCGTCGGGTTGAGGGCTCTTCCCGGCGAGGGTGAACGGGGCACGGCATCGGGTTACGACCGGACCGTGAAGTCGTTTGGTTAACAAAAGGTTATCGCCGAGAACGGGTCCGCCGCGCTGGTCGCGGCCTCGACTCCCGGCGGGACCGGCGGTGGGCGCGAGCCCCCGCCGCGTTCCGCGGAGCCCAAGGAGGACCCGCCCCGTGTCGTCGTCCAACGCCTCTCCGGTCTCGCTCCAGGACGGGATCGACGCCCTCACGGACGCCGTCGCCCGCCTCGGCCTCACCCTCGTGATCGAGCGCGACTTCGACCGCCTGGTCCGCTTCCTCGAATCCCGGGGCAGCTTCGCCAATCCGAGCTTCGACCCGCGCAGAAGCCGCCTCGGCCCCGAGGATTTCTGGCTCGCCGCGGTCGAACCCGACGGCTCGATCGTGGCGTCGAGTGCGGAGAAAGTGATCGAGACCGAAGACCTCATGGAGGAGGTGGCCACCGGCCGGATCTGGTACGAGGGCGGCTTCGCCCGCAGCTTCGGTGTCGAGCGGATCGCCACGATCGCGGTCTCGACGCGCCTGTCCGGCCGCCTCAGCCATTCCGGCTCCACCTACGTCGTGCCGGCGCACCGCCGCTCCGGCCTGGCCATGTTCCTGCCCTGGCTGTCGCGAGCGCTCTCCTTCCGCAACGCAGGCTGCCTCGCCAATACGGGCTTCGTGCGCCAGAGCCTCGCCGACACGCCCGTGCCGGTGCGCTCCTACGGCTACGCTCATGTCGAGAAATGCCTCGACGGCTGGTTCCCGCCGCAGGGCGGTTCGGAGATCCTGTATCTCTGCTGGATCACCGCCGAAGAGTTCCGCGCCAAGCTCGCGACCCTGCCCGAGCACCCCCGCCATCCGGTGCCGCTGCCGGCAGCGCGTCGCCTCCGTCCGGTCCCGGTCCCGGCGCGCGTGGCTCCGGCCGGCTGAGCCCGGTTCCTGCCGCCGGGAGCGGCCCGCTCTCGACGAGCCGGCAGAGCTGCAGGAGCTCCTTGACCCGCACCCCGTCGTCGGCGGTCGGCAGCAGGAGCTGGCGCCAGCGCTCGACCGCGAGCGGTCCGCGCACCACGAGCTCCTGCACCAACGCCGAGCCCGTGAAACGGACGGTCCGCTGATCCTCGCGCAACAGCTCACCGAGCGTACGTCTCGCCGCTTCGGGGTGAACCGCCTCGGCGGTCGCGAGCGCCTCGAGCCGGCCGAGCGGGGCCGGCTCGCGCGGGCCCGGCGGCGCCAGCCACTCGGCTTCCGGCAGCAGGAGCCGGAGCTGTGGGGTATCGAGCGCGCAGCGGGGCGGCAGGAGGCCGTCGATCCGCCGCTCCATCCAGGCCCGCAGCGCGACCTCGAGGGCCGGGTCGGCACCGTCGATCGCGGCGAGCGGCAGCGGGCGCTTGGCGAGCCAGACGAGCGCGGGCATCGGGTCTCCCGAGGAGGCCGCCGGGTCGGGTGGCCCGGCCGGTCCGGCCCGGCTTCCGCCCCTCGGCGACGCGCCCATCATCGCCCTCGAGCGTAAACGGCCCGCCAAGGCCCGCCCGGGACGCTTTCGACCGCGCACTCCGGTACCAACGATCCGGGTCCCGAGGGGTCAGCCGCCGACCTGGAACAGCCGCGCCCGCTCGGCGTCGACCTGCCGTTCCGCCTGGGCCAGGGCCCGCTCCCAGGCCTCCAGCCACTCGCGCCCGTACTTCTCGACGAACCAGGCCTTGGCCGCCTCGCGCCCGGGCAAAAGTTTCGCCTTCTCCTCGGGGGCCAGGACCCGGATCGTCCCGCCGTCCTTGACGAACTGCTCGTAGGCCCGGCTCTCGAAGGCCTTGTTGAAGTCGACCTGGACCCGCGCCATCTGCTCCACCCCGTCCGCGACCAGGATCTGCAGGTCCTTGGGCAGAGAACGGAACCAGGCCTCGCTCATCCAATAGAAGCCGTAGAGATACATGTGCTCGTCGATGACGACGTGCTTGACGACCTCGTGCAGCTTGTTCGGCACCACGTCGGTGATCGCGATGTTGAGGCCTTCGGCCACACCGGTGGCGAGCGAGGTGTAGACCTCGCCCCAGGGGATCGGCACCGGGTTGGCGCCGGCGCCGCGGACGAAGGTCACCTGGATCGGGCTGTCGACGATGCGGATCTTCATGCCGGCGAGATCGGCCGCCTTGAGCACCGGCTTCTTGGTGAAGAAGCTGCGCCAGCGGCCGGTGTTGCCCATCGCCACGAGCCGCACGTTGCCGGTCTTCTTGAGGACCGCGTCCCGGAGTTTCTCGAAGAACGGCCCGCGGCCGACCGCCTCGGCCACGAGATCGTCCCGGATCATGTAGGGAATGTCGGTGACCTGGAGTTCGGGAAAGAAGGCCGAGGCACCGCCCACCGAGGTGTGCGTGAGCTCGAGCGTGTTGAGCTGGACCTGCTCGAACAGCTCGCGGAACTGGCCGAGCTGACCAGCCGGGTAGATCTCGACCTTGATCCGGCCGCCCGAGCGGCTCTCGAGGAAGGACTTCAAGAATACGCCCGGCACGTGATCGTCCGAGTACTCCGTGGCCGGTCCGACATGGCCGTACTTCAAGGTGAACTGTTGGCCCGCGGCCGGCGCGGTCGAGGCCAGCCCGAGTGCGGCGAGCGAGGCCAGGAGGAGGTTGCGCATCGACGGTCTCCCTGATCGGGGGCGCGTGCCCCCTCGTTCAGTCGGCGAAACCGAAAAGGCGCGGCAGCGCCATCGACAGATCCGGAACGTAGGTGACGAGCATGAGGACGACGAACAGGACCAGATAGTGGGGCAGCATCTCCTTGGCGATCCGCTCGATCGGCTCACGGGCGATGCTCGAGGTCGCGAACAGGATGAGCCCGACGGGCGGGGTCGCGAGCCCGATCGAGAGGTTGATGCACATGATGATCGCGAAGTGGATCGGGTCGACGCCGAGCTGGGTCATGGTCGGCGCGAGCACCGGCCCGAGGATCAGGATGGCCGGGCCGGCGTCCATGAACATCCCGACGAACAAGAGGAACAGGTTGATCAGGAACAGGAGGGTGAGCGGGTCGCTGCCGAGCCCGAGCAAGGTGGCGGCGAGCTTGTTGGGCAGGCCCGACATGGTGGCGGCCCAGCCGAACACGCTCGCCGTGCCGATCACGAGCAGGATCGCCGCCGAGGCGATGCCGGAGCGGAGCAGGACCTGCGGCAGGTCCCGCAGGCTCAGCTGGCGATAGACGAGCATGCCCACCAAGAGGGCATAGACCACCGCCACGCCCGCGGCCTCGGTCGGTGTCACGATCCCGAGCAGGATCCCGCCCAAGATGATGACCGGGGCCATGAGCGGCAGCACCGCCCCGAGGCTCGCCGCGGCGAGCTCGCGTACCCCCACCCAGTGCTCCTTCTTGGGATAGTTGCGCCGGCGCGCCACCCAGTGGTTGGCGAGCATGAGGCCGGCGCAGACGACGAAGCCCGGCACGAATCCGCCGAGGAAGAGTGCCGCCACCGACTCGCCCATGGTGAAGGCGTAGACCACCATGATGATCGAGGGCGGGATGATCGGCCCCATCACCGCCGAGGCGGTGGTGACCGCGGCGGCGAAGGGACGCCCGTAGCCCTCCCGCTCCATCGCCGGGATCAGGATCGAACCCAGAGCCGAGGCGTCCGCCACGGCCGAACCCGAAAGCCCGCTGAAGAACATGCAGGCGAGCGTGTCGACCTGGGCGAGTCCGCCGCGCAGGTGTCCGACGAGCGCGTTCGAGAAGCGGATGATCCGCTCCGTGATGCCGCCGACGTTCATGAGCTCGCCGGCCAGGATGAAGAGCGGGATCGCGAGCAACGGGAACTGGTTGATCCCGGTGAACAGCTTCTGCGCCACGAGGGTGAGGAACTGGGCCCGGTCGGCCGCCAGAAACGCCGCCATGGGCGCGAGCGCCATGGCGAACACCACCGGCACCCCCAAGAGCACGAGGAGGAGGAACAGCCAGACGAACCCGGCACCGATCATCGCCGCTCCCGCCCGGGGCTCAATTCGCGCTCGCCATCGAATCGCCCGCCGCCGCGGGCGCGCGATGGCGCTCGGGAGCGAGCACGTACAGCCAGTGCCGGCCGGCGAGCTCGAGCGCCACGAGGCCGAGGACGGCGCTGCCGATCGGGATCGCCGCGAACACCCAGGCCATCGAGACGTCGCCGATCATCGCCATGACCTGGACCCTGCCGTTCCAGGCGAAGCGCGTCCCGTAGTGGACGAAGGCGGCCATCAGAGCCGCCACCACGAGCATCACGGTACCGAGCAGCGCGTGCCGGGCGCGGGGCGGCAGGGCGTTCGGCAGGATGTCGACGCCCACATGGCCGCCCGCGGGCAGCGCGAGCGGCGCGCCCGCGAAGGCGAGCCAGACCATCGCGTATTTGGCGACCTCCTCCGACCAGGAGAGCGCGTTGTCGAGACCGTAGCGCCAGATAACCGAGATCGCGATCACCACCGCGACGAGCGCGAGCAGCGCCACCGTCGCGACTCGACAGAGAACCAGAAGCGGCGCGTTGACACGGGCGAGAACGGCCACGAACCGCTCGAGCGCGCTCAGCATCGACCGGCGTCCATGCCCGGCCGCACCCGGCCGGCGCCATTCGGCAGCCGCATCGTTCGGGCTCCGAGGCCTCCCCGGAGCCGAGAGTGCGGGCGGCCCGGACGGGCGTCAAGAACGGCGGCAGAGGTCGGCCCGCCGGACGCCTGCCGCGAATTCGAGCAGCTGGTCGTCGGGCTCGAGCACCATTGCCCAAAAATTGGTCAGCCTCTTCGACCGTGGCGCCGCGCCGGCCGTTCTCGCGCCGCCGGCACGATTCTTGTTCCCGGCCGGAGCGGAACGGGCAGCGGGCCGACCGGAAGGCCGCCGCGGATGCAGGAGAAGAGGACGCCGATGAACCGCTGGCTGATGGTGACGATCAGCGCCCTGGGGGCAGGGCTCGCCGGTGCGGGGCCGGCCCTCGCCGCCGAGCCGACCCTCGACAAGGGCGACACCGCCTGGATGCTGACCTCGACCGCCCTCGTCTTGATGATGACGATCCCGGGTGTGGCCTTGTTCTACGGCGGCATGGTCCGCAAGAAGAACGTGCTCTCGGTGCTCATGCAGGTCTTCGCGATCTGCTGTGTGGTCTCGCTCGTCTGGATGGTGGCCGGCTACAGCCTCGCCTTCACCGACGGCGGTCCCTATCTCGGCGATCTCTCCAAGATGTTCCTCGCCGGTATCGGCAGGGAATCGCTTTCCGGAACCATGCCGGAAAGCGTCTTCATGATGTTCCAGATGACCTTCGCAATCATCACCCCCGCTCTCATCGTCGGAGCTTTCGTAGACCGCATGAAGTTCGGGGCGATGCTTTTGTTCACGATCCTCTGGTCACTCCTGGTCTACTCCCCAATCGCGCACTGGGTCTGGGCGGTCAACACGGGATTCCTGGCCAGAGACGGCGTGCTCGACTTCGCGGGCGGGACGGTCGTCCACATCAACGCCGGCATCGCCGGGCTCGTGACCTGCCTCGTGCTCGGCCAGCGGATCGGCTACCGCACCGAGCCCATGGCGCCGCACAATCTCGTGCTGACGGTGACCGGCGCCTCGCTGCTCTGGGTCGGCTGGTTCGGCTTCAATGCCGGTTCGGCGGTGGCCGCCGACGGTCGCGCCGGCATGGCCATGGCCGTCACGCACATCGCCACCGCCGCGGCGGCGATCGCCTGGACGCTCGCCGAGTGGGTGGCCAAGGGCAAGCCCTCGGTCCTGGGCATCGCCTCGGGTGCCGTGGCGGGCCTCGTCGCGATCACCCCGGCCTCGGGGTTCGTCCTGCCGAACGGCGCCCTGGTGATCGGTCTCGTCGCCGGTCTCGTCTGCTTCTGGGCCTCGATCTACCTCAAGAATTGGCTCGGCTACGACGACAGTCTCGACGTCTTCGGCGTGCACGGCGTGGGTGGCATCGTCGGGGCCGTGCTCACGGGTGTGTTCGCGGTCGAGGCGGTGGGTGGCGTACCCGGCCTCCTCGAGGGCAACGCCGCCCAGGTCTGGATCCAGATCAAGGGGATCGTCTGGACGATCGCCTGGTGCGCCGTCGCCACCTTCGTGATCCTCGTGATCGTCAAGGCGATCGTCGGCCTCAGGGTCGACCGCGACAGCGAGCGCGAGGGCCTCGACCTCGCGCTGCACGGCGAGGCGGTCCAGTGACCCCCTTCTTCACCGAGCCTCCCTCCACTCGACCGCCCGGTCCGCCGGGCGGTCTTTTCCTCCTTCGGGTCGCGCGCGGGCGCGGCTCGACCCGCCTTCACACCGGCTGAGGGCCGTGCTTTTCTCTCGGCTCCGAGATCCCGCGGGCGAGCGGGACGCTGATCAGGGGAGCGAGCGAGATGGCGACCGTGCTGCGGCCCGATCCGACTTTCTACCCGAGCCCGAGGCTCGCGACCAAGGCGCCGCCCGAGACCTTCGCCTATGTCGTCGCCTTCGACCCGAACCGGGCGCTGCCCGACCGGCTCGCGGTGGTCGACGTCGATCCGGCCTCGGCCAGCTACGGGCGCATCCTGCACGAGGCCGAGGCCAGTGCCGCGGGCGACGAATTCCACCATTTCGGTTGGAACGCCTGCAGCTCGCATCTGTGTCCGAACGCGCCGCACCCGCACGTCGAGCGGCGCTATCTCCTGGTTCCGGGCCTGCGCTCCTCGCGTATCCACGTCTTCGATACGAAACCGGATCCCAAGCGACCGCGGCTCGTCCACGTGATCCAGCCCGAGGAAATCGCCGAGCGCGCCGGCTATTCGCGGCCCCACACCGTCCATTGCGGACCCGAGGGCATCTATGTGTCGGCCCTCGGCAACGGCCAGGGCAAGGGTCCGGGTGGCGTCTTCCTCGTGGATCCCGAGAGCTTCACCGTCCTCGGCCGCTTCGAGATCGATCGCGGACCACAATACTTCGCCTACGACTTCTGGTGGCATCTCGGTCACGACACCCTCGTGACCAGTGAATGGGGCACGCCCGACATGGTCGAGGACGGTCTCGTCCCCGATCTGATCCTGGGTGCCAAATACGGCCGCCGGCTGCACTTCTTCGACCTGCACAAGCGCCGGCACCTGCAGGAGATCGATTTCGGCGACAAGTACCAGCTCGTCTTCGAGCTCCGCCCGGCGCACGACCCGACCAAGGCTTACGGCTTCGTCAACTGCGTCCTCTCCCTCGAGGACCTGTCCTCCTCGATCTGGCTCTGGTACCGCGAAAACGGTCGCTGGGCCGTGCGCAAGGTGATCACCGTCCCGGCCGAGCCGGCCGATCCCGATCTCCTGCCGCCCGTTCTCAAGCCCTTCAAGGCCGTGCCGCCGCTCGTGACCGACATCGACCTCTCGGTCGACGACCGCTTCCTCTACCTCTCCTGCTGGGGCACGGGGCAGTTCCTGCAATACGACGTCTCCGATCCTTCGAACCCCAAGCTCACGGGCGAGCTCCGGATCGGCGGCATCGCGAGCCGGGCGCCGCACCCCGCCGATCCCGCACGGCCCTTGAACGGCGGGCCGCAGATGGTGGAGGTGAGCCGCGACGGCCGGCGGATCTACTTCACGAACTCGCTCTACGGGGCGGTCGATCCGCAGTTCTACCCGGACGGTATCGAGGGCTGGATGGTGAAGGTCGAAGCCGACCCGGCGGGTGGCATGCGCTTCGATCCGCGCTTCTTCCTCAGCTGGCCCGGACCGCATCGGCCGCACCAGATCCGCCTCGAGGGGGGCGACGCCTCCTCCGACTCCTACTGCTATCCGTCGTGAGGCGACGGAGAAGGCAGCGCCGGAACCGCGGCCCGCGGGTGCCTCCGGGAGCGTGAGCGAAGAGTTCGCGCCCTGGCTCCTGGTCGCGGGGCTCGGCGCCTTTCACGGCCTCAACCCGGCCATGGGCTGGCTCTTCGCCGTGGCGCTCGGCCTGCACCGCAGCTCGGGCCGCACCGTCGTTTGGGCGATGGTGCCGATCGCCCTCGGCCACGCGCTCTCGGTCGGGGCCACCCTTCTCGTCTTCCTCGCCCTCGGCACCGTACTGGAGCTCGCCTTCCTGCGAAGGCTTTCGAGCGGGCTCCTCCTCGCCTGGGCCGTTTGGGTCTTCCGCCGCGGCCATCCCCGGCGGGTGCGGGTCGGCATGACCACCGGGGGAGCCGGGCTCCTCCTCTGGTCCTTCACCATGGCGAGCGCACACGGGGCGGGGCTCATGCTCCTGCCCGCCCTCGTGCCGATCTGCTTCGCCGATCCGAGCGGTGTGTCGCCTCGTCTCGCGACGACGACCGCGCGCGCCCTGCTCGTGGTGTTGGTCCACGGCGGGGCGATGCTCGCCGTCACCGCCTTCCTGGCGCTCCTCGTCTACCGGATCCTGGGGGTCGCGGTGCTGCGCAAGGCCTGGATCAACCTCGATCTCCTCTGGGCGATCGCCTTGGCCGCGACCGGCTTCTGGCTGCTCCTGGCCTGAACGCGCAGCCCGCCTCGAGGCGCGCGCGGCTGTCCTGTCGGTGTCGTTCTCCTATCGACCCGCCCCAACGAAATCGATCTTCGTGCGCGAAGCCTCGACGCCGATCCTGGAGACGCCGCTTCGAACGTCACGCGTTTCGCCGACGAGCAATCGTCGGACGTGTTTCACGTCCTCGATGGCCGACAAAGGCGCACCTCGCTCGTTCGTGGGTCGAGAGACTCGTTGGATCCGGGTCTACTACAAGGGCTCCGAGGAGCCGGACCGGAAAAAGCGGAACCGTCGAATGCGGGCCGATCTCGTTCTCGATCGGCAGAAACGTGATGTCTATACGAGCGAATATATCGAGGACTCTCCCGATCCGGCGGAACTCGATCGCGCCGAGCGCCGATCGGAAGCCGCGCGCATCAAAGGTTATTTCGAACGTATTCGCGCATACTCCATCCCGTTCGTCGTCATCGAGCCCGAAGTCGGTCTCGAGTCGATCTGCCGCGTATTCGAAACGATCAACTCGACGGGAACACGCCTCACCACCTTCGACCTCGCCGTCGCACGGTTCTTCCCGAAACCGGACCTCCGGGAGCTGATGGATGCGGCGAAAGAGCGTGCGCCGCTCCTCAGCCGTTACGATGTGGACGGCGATCGTATTCTGCAAATTGTTGCGATGGTTCGCGCCGACAAAGAAAATCGCGTCCCGGAGCCGTCTCGGAGCGAATTGCTGCGGCTGCCCGGCTCTTGGATCGAGCAAGAGTGGGACTTGGCGGTCGACTCCATGGTGCGCGCCTCGGAGTGGGCGTCCCGGAACGGCGCTCGGCCGGGAACGCTCCCCGACTTCGGTATCCTCGTTTCCCTGGCTGCTTTCATGCGGCTCTTTCCCGACGAGGACCGCAGGATCGACGAGGATCGGGGTGCTGCACTCGGGCGATGGTATTTCTCGCGTCTGTTGAGGCCCGGAGCACGGGCCGCCGCCAATTGGCTGATCGGAAGAGATTTCGTCGATCTCGTGCGGCACAAACGGGAAGGTTCGCCTCTCACCTTCGAGGAGGTCCGGCTATCGGAACAAGCGATCGTCGAGATGCCCGAGCAGGATAATCGCTTCAAAGCGCTTCAATGCATCATGGCGAGTAGCCTGAAGATGGACCTGCTAACGGGAAACGATTTGACGGGCGACGAGATCGAAGAACATCATATCTTTCCAAGATCACAGAGAGCATTTGATCCGAGAAGGCGCAAACTCTACGACTCGATCGCAAATCGTACACTAGTCCTGAAGAGCACAAATCGCGCCCTGAGCAATGAGAGACCAAGAGTTTATATCGAACGATTGATCAAGAGTGCGCGAGAGGCAGGCGTTGTCGAAGGCCTGCGCGCGAGATTGCGGGAGCACCTGATTCCCTGGTCCGAGTTCGTCGACGAACCGGGCTTCGCCGATCGTTTCGAAGAGCGGAACTTCGAGCAGTTCCTGCGGGATAGAGCCGGCCTGCTCCTCCAGAAGGTGAGAGAGACCATCGGGGAGTCGTTGCTGATTCGGGGCGATGCCGGCCCGGAGGCCGAGGAGGGCGAGGTCGAAGAGTGAATCGGCGCTGCGGGAGCCGAGGGAGCGCTCGGCGCGGCGTCACGAGGCCGCGCCGCGCTCCTCGCCCCGCCCGGCGCCCCGGTTGGCGATCCCGAGCGCGTAGATCGGGAACTGCGGCAGGAGGAGAAAGCCGGTCTCCTCGACCGGCGGGGCACCTTCGGGCCGGGTCATGCGCGAGCCGGCCGCGGCTCACGAACGAGAATCGACCGCCTCCGGTCGGGAGGTCGCTCGTCGCCCGTGCGAGCCTCGGGAGCGTCGCGACGGCCGCTCGCCCCCGCGTCCGGGCCGCGCAGAGAAGGCGGCACGGATCCGGCGCGGCTGCCCAGCGAGCCCGAGGGCGGTTACGTCACGATCCCGACCATGTTCCGCGGTGCCGGCCTCGCAGCCGTTCGACGCCGCGTCCTTTGGCCGATCGAGCACGGTCTCGACGGCCGCTCCGCAACCTTCCTCGCGGCCGGTGCGGCCGGCGACTTCGCGACGATCGGCTTCGAGGAGCGCTGCGTGGTCGCCGAAGCGATGGTCGAGGCTGGGACGACCATCTCGACGAGCTCTGCACGAAGCTCGCAGGCCTGCCCTCGAGCCGTGGCCGGCCACCTGCCCGCGACATCCGCCCGGTCTACCGCGAACGCTGCCCGCGGATGCCGATCCGCGCCGGCTGCTCGCGCGTCCGGCCGGCCGAGCCGTGAGCGAGTCCCGCTCCTTCGCGGCCGTCTCGGGCCTTCGGGCTGCGCCAAGAGCACCCTTCTGCCGGTGATCCGGGACTCGTCGTGGTCTCCGCCGGAGGGATCGCGATCGACGGTCGGCCGGTCGCCCGGCCGCGGACCGAGATCGGCATCGTCTTCCGGTCGCCGGTCCTGGTCGATCGGCGCGACCCGCTCGGCAACGTCCTCCTGCAGGCCGATCTGCGCGGTCTCGACCGGTCCCTTCGTCCACGACCCGCCGCTCGTGTCGATGGACGAGCCGCTCGGCGCGCTCGATGCCATGACCGGCGAGCAGCTCCAGGCCGATCTCGAGCGGCTCTGGATCCGCCCGGGCAAGACCGTGATCCTGGTCACGCACGCGATCGAGGAAGCGGTGCAGCTCGCCGGCCGGTGATCGTGCTCTCGCCGCGAGCCGGCGGGATCGTCCGCGATCTCGAGGTCGCCCTGCCGCGGCCACGCGGCCTCGAGGCCTGCGAGCCCGCCTTCCACGCGCTCGTGGCCGAGATCAGGCGGATCTGCCAGGGCTGCGGCTTCCTCCGAGCCGCCCCGTGTGGCTCCGCTCGCGACCGCCGCACGCCTGCCTCTCGCCCTCGATCGCGCGACGGGGCGGCTCTTCGCGCTCGCCTTCTTCGCCGCCTGGGAAGCCCGCGGTCCACCTCCTCGAGGCGCCGCTCTTCATCGCCCCGCGACCCTCCTCCGTGCTCTGGCGGCTCTGACGCGACCCGCCGCAGCTCTTCGTCGGGATCAAGGGTGCCGCCGTGGACGCCACGGTCGGCGCCACGACCGCCGAACGGAGATCGCGGCGATTCCGCACTCGGCTACTCCATCCGGATCGCCACCGGCGATCCGGATGGATCTCGCCTTCGCCGTCATCCTCGCGCTCGTGGCCCTGGGGCTCGCCGTTCGGCCTCGTCTTGCTGGTCGAGCGAGCTTCGATCCCCTGGCCCGCGAGCCGGCGCGTCCGGCCCGGCGCGAGCACGCCGGCCCGAGCCGCTCCCTCGAGGAGCGAGCTCGACCCATCGCCCGCCGCGCCGGCTGGATCGGACCGCCGCCTCGACGAACGCCACCCCGGCCAACCCCTCCTCGACCCCGGGCAGCGGTCCGATCCCCGGGTCCGGCGCGCGACCCTCGATGCGGGCCAGGATCGCTTCCGCCGCCTCGCGGTAGAGTGTCGCGAAGCCCTCGAGATAGCCCTCGGGATGGCCTGCCGGGATCCGGCTCGCCCGCACCGCCGCCGGGTGCGCGCCCGGTCCCGCCCGGCGGATCACCCGCGGCGGCTCGCCGAGCGGCGCGAAGCGCAGGGTCTCGGGCTCCTCCTGGGCCCATTCGGGCCCGGCCTTCTCGCCGTAGACCCGGAGCCTCAGGCCGTTGGCGTTGCCCGGCGCCACCTGGCTCGCCCAGAGCATGCCGCGGGCGCCGCCGGCGAACCGCAAGAGCAGGTGCGCATTGTCGTCGAGCGGTCGGCCAGGGACGAAGGTCTGGAGATCCGCCGCCACCGCCTCGATCGCGAGGCCCGTGACGAAACTCGCGAGGTTCGCGGCATGGGTGCCGATGTCGCCCGTGCAGCCGGCGGGGCCGGCGCGGGCCGGATCGGTGCGCCATTCGGCCTGCTTGTGGCCGGCCCGCTCGAGCGGCGTGGCGAGCCAGTCCTGGGCGTATTCGACCTGGACCACCCGGATCGGTCCGACCAGCCCCTCGGCCACCACGGCCCGCGCCTGCCGCACCATCGGATAGCCCGTGTAGTTGTGGGTCAGCACGAAGACCAGGCCCGAGCGGGCGACGGCCTCGTGCAGCCGTCGCGCCTCGCGCAGCGAGGTCGTGAGCGGCTTGTCGCAGATCACGTGGATGCCGCGCCGCAGGAAGGCACGCGCCACGGGCGCGTGCAGATGATTGGGGGCGACGATCGCGACCGCCTCGATACCACGCGAAAGCCGCGCCTCGCGCCGCGCCATTTCCTCGAAGTCGGTGTAGGTCCGGTCCGGGGCGAGGCCGAGCTCCGCGGCCGAGCTCCGGGCCCGCTCCGGATCGCTCGCGAGGCAGCCGGCCACGAGCTCGAAGCGGTCGTCGAGCCGGGCCGCCATCCGATGCACCGCGCCGATGAAGGCACCCTGCCCGCCGCCCACCGTGCCGAGTCGGATCCGCCGCGGTCCGCCGCCCGGCAGCTCGGATGCGCGCACCATCGCGGTGGCCTCCTCACCCGCGCTCGAGGCCGAGCCGGCGGCGCACCGAGGCCCGGTTCTCTGCCCCGGCCGCGAAGTCGTCGAAGCTCCGCTCGGCCGGCCGGATGATGTGCCGGGCGATGAACTCCGCTCCCTCGCGCGCGCCGTCCTCGGGATGCTTCAGGCAACATTCCCATTCGAGCACCGCCCAGCCGCCGTAGTCGTACTGGGTGAGCTTCGAGAACACGCCCACGAAATCGACCTGGCCATCGCCCAGGGAGCGGAACCGGCCCGCTCGCTCGGCCCAGCCGGAGAAGCCCGAATAGACCCCCTGCCGGCCGGTCGGGTTCAGCTCCGCGTCCTTGACGTGAAAGGCCTTGATCCGCTCGTGGTAGATGTCGATAAAGGCGAGATAATCGAGCGCCTGCAGGACGAAGTGGGAGGGATCGTAGTTGATGCAACAGCGCGGGTGGTCGCCGACCGCGGCGAGGAAGCGCTCGAAGCTCGTGCCGTCCATCAGATCCTCGCCCGGGTGGAGCTCGAAGCAGACGTCGACGCCCGCGGCATCGAACCGGTCGAGAATCGGCCGCCAACGTCGGGCGAGCTCGGCGAAGGCCTCCTCGACGAGCCCCCCGGGACGCGGCGGCCAGGGATAGAGATAGGGCCAGGCGAGTGCCCCGCTGAAGGTCACGTGCGCGGAAAGCCCGAGCCGGCGGGAGGCCTCGGCGGCGAGGCCGAGCTGGCGGACGGCCCAATCCCGGCGAGCGCTCGGGTCGCCGCGCAGCGCGGGCGGGGCGAAGGCGTCGAAGGCCTCGTCGTAGGCCGGGTGGACGGCGACCAGCTGGCCCTGCAGATGCGTGCTGAGCTCGGTGATCGAGAGCCCGTGCCGGTCGACGGTCTCGCGGATCTCCGCGCAATAGGCCTCGCTCGTGGCGGCCCGTTCGAGGTCGAACAGGCGCCCGTCCCAGGTCGGGATCTGCACACCCGTATAGCCGAGCCCGGCGGCCCAGCCGCAGATCGTATCGAGATCGTCGAAGGGCGGTCGATCCCCCGCGAACTGGGCGAGGAAAATGCCGGGTCCCCGGATCTGCCGCATCGCCGCCTCCCCACGCTCGGACCTCGGACCGGCCGCAGCCGCTGGCCGACCACCGGCTCCGCCCGGCGCCATGCGCGCCGCGGCGCTCGAGAGTGCGGGCCGGCGGCCCACCTTTGCGCGACGGTAGACCAAAGACGGCCCCGGCGTCAGCGGTGGCCGAGATCGGCGAGGCAGCATCCGGCGTCGTACGATTCTCGCGGACGCGGCCGCCACGACCGTCCGGTTCCGGCACGTCTTCGACCTCGAGACCGAGGTCTACGTGCGGGAGGGGGTCGAGTCCTTCGACGCCACCCGCAACGACGCCGAGATCGAGGAGCGGATCGTCCCGTTCGCCCGGTACCGCACCGGCTCGTCCGCGCGGTCGCCTCCGGCGAAACGCCCGACATCCGCTGCATCGACGATCCCGACACGACGAGCTTCGCCTCCCGGGAGGCCCTTCTCGACCTCTCCGAGCGGATCGCCGCCTCGGGCGACGTCTCGAAGGACGTCTGTCTCCCCGGCCCCTGCTCGACCGTGCCGTGGCCCGGCGGGATCGACGGCGTGCCGCGCGACAGCGACACGACGCCGTCTGCTGCGACGAGGACCCGCTGAAGGCGTCCGGGCTCGCGCCGGAACCTCCGCCCGCCACCCGGGTCGATCTCGCTGCCGCGGCGAAGAAGCCGGCCTCGGCCGACAAGCGCGTCTTCGGCCTCCTCTTCTCCGCCCGCCAGGCCGAGGACGCGACCTTCCGGTGGCTGCCTCTCCTCCAACGGAACGGCGGCGACATCGGCCGGCTGGACGCCCCCGAGGCGGTCGAGGCGCCCGACAACTGGGTCTCCTACATCGTCTCCGAGACCACGAGCCCCGACGTGCTCACCTTCGACCGGTCGCAGTGCGTCGACCGCTCGATCGCCGGCAATGCGGGGATGGCGATCTCCGAGCCCCGGGACACACCGCGCGTCCACGACGACGCCGAGTGCGCCCGGGGCGCGGCGCTGTTGCCCGTGAACCACGAGAACATCCGCGCCTCGGCGCCGGGCGGCTGGAACCGGTGCGTCCCGGCCGCATCGAAACAGCCCGATCTCGCCTGGGACGTCGGCCGATGGACGATCCGCTCCGACCAGTCGGCCAACGCCCGCAAGTCCGGCCGGCTGTCGCCGCGCACCTATATCGAGATCGAGAACCCCCTCGATCCCGAGGCCTTCGAGACCTGTTCCGAACGGATGAAGAGCACGCGCGCCCACGGGCCGCGTCACCGAGTGGCCCGCGATCTCGCGCTCGATCCGGCTCGCGATCCAGAAGGCCGTGACCCGGCAGACGAGCTCGGCCGAGGCATCGAGGGCAATGGCCGCCGAGGTCGGCCGGATCCTCGCCGCCCCCCCTCCGATCGCGGCGGGGGCGACGGCCGACGGCGCCGTGCGCCGCCGGCCCGGCTCGGCGCTCGAGCGGGCGGCCGATTCGCCCGCCCTCTACGGTGCGCTGGTCGGTCTCGCGCTCGCCTCCCTCCTGGCCTCCGTCGGCGACCCCTGGCCTACGACCGCCCGACGGGCTTCGAGGAGGTGACGTCACGACGATGGCGCGCTTCGACCGGCCCTTCGTGGGCACGGCCGAACTCGAGGCCGTCTTCGCCGACCCGCCTTTCCCGCTGGTCCTCGAAAACGCGCTCGTCTTCACGATCGTCTGCGTGCTCGCCCTGGAGGCGCTCGGCTTCGCCCTCGCCCTCTTCTTCGGCCCGACTTTCCCGGGTGCGGTCTGGTTCGGCGGCGTCGTCGTGGCGGGCTGGATCCTGCCGTTCCTGATCGTCGGCGCCGTCTTCGAACGGCTCTACGCCACCCGTGGCGGGCTCATCAACGAGGCGCCGCGCGGGCTCGGCCTCCTCGCCCGCCCGGTCGACTGGTTCTGGAGCCCCGAGCATTCGCTCGTCCCGATCGTCCTCGCCGACATCTGGTACGGCACCCCCTTCGCCAGGATCCTGCTCGCGGCCGGGCTCGCCGGCCGGCCGAACGAGCTCTACGAGACGAGGGGGGGCGCCTCGGAGGTGGCGCGCCGGGCAGCGCTTCCGCCACGTCACCCTGCCGCTCGTCGAACCCACGCCCCTCGCGGTCCTCACGTTCTGCAGGATCGACACGCCGCGGCCCCCGACCCGCTGGTTTCGATGACCGGTGGCGAGCCCGCTTTCTCGAGCACGACCCTGCCGCTCCGGTCGTTCCTGTTCTCCTTCCGGCAATTCGGCTTCGTTGAAGATGCCGCGGTCGCGAGCCCGACGTTCGCCTTCGTGGTCGTGGCCGGCGCCCTCTGCGTCCGCTCGCCGACGAGCGAGGCCCGCCGCTGATGCACACGGGCCGAACCGCGCGTCGGTCCTGCACCGCGCTCGGCGCCGCCCTCGCTTCGCTCCGTCTCTGCCCGCTCTGTCGGACCTACGTCTCTTCGCTCGAAGGCGCGGCCGACCTCCCCGCGAGCCCGCCGACCCTCTGGCCCCAGGCGATCGACCTCTCGGGCTACCGGCTGGAGCTCCACGTGCGAGAACATCCCTCGCAACCCGCTCAACAGCCTCCGGATCTCGGCCGCGGTCACGGCCCTCGCCCCGGCATTCGCCGGCGGCTGCGCCTACGCGACGGCCCGGCTGCGGTCGCGCTGGCCGATACCGTGGTCGAGCGCCTGGTCCAGCGCGTACGCGCCGGCATGGGCCTCGTCGGCCTCCATTCGGGCCACCACTCGAACATCTTCCGCCCGCTCATTGGCACCCCCTGCACGGTCGACCGGCGGGTCGCCGCGGACACGGAGCGGATGCGGGTCGTCGAGCCCGAGCACCCGATCCGCCGAGGCCTCGACCGCTACCTCGAGATCCCCCGCGAGGAGACGTACGGAGAGGTGTTCGAGGTCCCCGAGCCCGAGGAGGTCTCGATGATCTCCGGGTTCGCCGGCGGGGAGGTCTTCCGCTCGGCGCTCACCTGGACCCGTGGACGCGGCGAGATCTTCTGTTTCCGCGCCGGGCACGAGACCTACCCGACCTACCGGATTCCCGCGGTGCAGGCGGTGATCGCCCGCGGCTGCCATCGGGCCGCACCGGCCGTGCCGCCGGGGGCGCCACCGCAGAACATCCACCGCGAGCCGATCGAGCGCCTGCGCCGGGCCCCGCGGTCGCCGGCGAGGCCCGCTTCAGAGCAGCGTCCGCTCGGCGAGCCACCAGAGACCGAGGGCCGCGAGCAAGGCCGAAAGCCCGTGGACGAGCACGGCCGGTCGACCGCTCTCGCCCACGGGATGCGGCCAGAGCCGATCGACCGCGAAGAGCGTCGGCATCGCCACGGCGACGAGCGCGAGCTGGCCCGCCTCGACCCCGAGGTTGAAGGCGAGGAGTGCCAGGGCGAGGGCCTCCTGCGGTAGCCCGTACTCCTGCAGCGCGTTCGCGAAGCCGAGCCCGTGCACGAGACCCAACAGGAGCGCCACCTTCCAGCGCCGGTCGACCTCGCGCGAAAGGAAATTCTCGACCCCGACCCAGACCACGGTCAGGGCCACGAGCGGGTCGACCAGGCGCATCGGCACCCGCACGAGGTCGAGCGCGCCGAGCGTGAGCGCGAGTGCGTGCGCGAGCGTGAAGGCCGTCACCACCTTCACGATCCCCATGGGCCGGCGGGCCCAGAGCAGGAGACCCAGAAGGAACGCCAGATGGTCGGCACCCGCCAGGATGTGCTCGATCCCGGCGAGGAGATAGGCGCGGGCGACCGCGAGCCGGTCGACCGGGCTCGAGAGCGGCACCCGCTCTGCACCGTCGCGCAGCACCACGTCGACCATGTCGTCGCCGCGGAAGATCCGCACATGCTGGACGAAGCGCGGGTCTTGCCCGGCCAGGAGCCGGCTCTCGAGCTCGAGCGACCCCGCCCGCTCGCCGCAGGGAAAGTCGAGCCGGACCTGCACCACGTGCCCGCGGGTCGAGATCTCGGCCGGCCCGGCCGGGCACCTCCGCCCCTCGACGAGCAGCGCGAGGCGGTCGGCGAGGTAGGCAGCGAGCCGTGCGGCGAGCTCGGCCTGCCGTTCGGCCGGCACTTCCCGGGCCTCGCGATCGTAGAAGCGCCGGCCGAGCGCCACCTCCACATCCTCGGCGGCGAGCGCCAGCACGAGCCGAGTCGCCGCGGGCCCCGGCGTCACCTCTGCGAGGCTCGTGCCGAGCGGATGGGCGGCCGCCCCCCCGGCCGGGAGGAGCGCCGACAGCAGGATGAGCAGCCGGACCAGGACGAGCGAGGCGATCGGCATTCGGAGCCCGTGGTCGAGGTCGCGAGCGACCGGCCGATCGGGCGCCGCCCGGCCCCGACCGTCAAGCACCCGGTCATATGCGCCGAGCCGAAGCCTCCGGCGAGCGCTTCGCCGCCGCCCTCTGGCAGGTCCACGGCGAGGTCGAGCTCGCCGCCATCGAGGTGACCTTTGCTGGCATCCGCCTGCCGGGGAGGAGGACGATGGCGGCTGCCTTTCGGTCGAGATCGAGTCCGCCCTCGAGGTTCCGGAGCGGGCCGCGGTGGCGGTCGACCGGCTCGCCCGGCCGGAGCCGCTGCGCTTCGCGCTCTCGACCGGCGGTGGGGCCGGAGCGCTGGTCGGCCCGGCGCTCGCGGCCCGTCTCTCGCGATGCGGCCGCGGCCGGGCCGCTCGAGCCGGTGATCGGCTCGTGATCGGCCGTCGCACGCTCCTCCCCGCGGGCCTGCCGCTCCTCCTGGGCGGCACGGCCGGTGCCGCGTTCCGAGCGGCGCGCGGCCGCGCCG